>CAJPTT010000133.1 GCA_905373565.1 uncultured Treponema sp.
TATTTTCATGTTTTTCTCTTTGATTGCTTTTCTCATACACTGCACAGAGACTTGCTATTCCTTTACCAGCCCTTTTTCGATTAAGTAATTGTACGTTCGCGGATTTTCAAAAAAATCTCGCGCTTCTTCTGCAAGAATGAGACAAGATCTTCCATACTTATTTTTCCAATAGATATCGGGATTGTGCTCCAAAAGCAATTTATAGCGCTCAAAGCCCTGCCCATTTGAGCGTACAGCGGCACAGATTAAAGGTGTATTCTTTTCCTTATTCACTTCATTTATCGAGCATCCTAGCTCCAGCAATTTTTTTATTAGAGACATTTGTACTTCATAATTCTCTAATCTTGTATTGCATAAATAGTGCGGCGCGGTATTGCCGCCGCTGTCTTTTAGGTTGACATCTATCCCCTCATTTATCAGGAACTCCGCTATATCCCATTTATGACCGGATAGCGCTTCATGCAATAAAGAAAATCCGTACTTATTTCTTTTGTTCAACAGTTTCCTGTCAAACTTTTTTATAAATAACTCCAACGTTCCGAGTTCGGCTAAATCGTATGCATCCATTAAATCATAATTCATATTATTCCCCTTTGTGTCCCCTATTAAAAGGTATGGTTTGCGGTTCATAGTTTTCAGCAGTTCTGTACCACTTCAAAAACTCCTTTTCTGAAATATCGCCTCTGATAAAGAAATCGTACATATCTGAATATTTTTGATCCGGCAAGTGTCCCATATCCCATTGACCACTGCGCGGTATATCTCTGTTCCATGATACCGTACCATGCTCTGTACGTATATATTCCGTATTATTTTTACTAAAATAAAAATTCTTTTGGTCTTTCTTTGCATTTTCCCATACTTCTTTTATTTGCATCTCTCTATGATGCGGGCGGAGCTTTAGGAGGCGCACTCAAATCACCGGAATTTGTTGTTTACCCATCTAATAGAGTATTTTTTTCTCTTCTATTTTTATGTAAGCCGATTTCTCTAAATCTCGTTCCGTTATATTCCCACTCCCATCTGCGTGTCCTACATCTGAGAACTGGTTTCTTGCAAACATCGGATCGATTTTTGTGAGCGCCGCTTTGTCATAAGCATAGTTTGCGTTTATGAGGTGCCATACGCGACTTTTCTTTGTCGGCAGCAGACAACTTGTTGTATAGATTAGGCGAGTGCTCTGCAGAGGAGCTTTCTGCAGTGTGTTGCGCACCTCGAGTCCCGCCGGGAGTATTCGCCTCCGTCAGGCAATTTTATCTTTTGGTAGTCTGCTATCTCTTGTACATCAATGAATACTACAAAGAATATTGATTTTTAAATTCTTCATAATATTCACGAATAGATTCCTTTTCATCGTCTGTTAATTTTTGATAGCGTTCGTTTATTTCTGGAATATATTTACGTGCATTATCTTGCGGCGACAGATACAGCATATTTTTCATTATATCGCCTAAGAGATAGGCTTCTATTGGTTTTTCTCTGTGCAATAAGCATGGTAGAACGCGCTCAATGTCCGCAGGAACGATACAATCTATCAATAATGCCTGGAAATATGCATCAACTTCGTCCTGTTCCAAATACTCAAGAGCAATTTCTAAAAAACGCGAATACTGGAGTTCTGAAAGTTTTACCGCGGCTTCCTGCATGCTATCAAGATCATTACTGTTTCTGATAATATTTTCTAATTCAGTTGCAATCATTATTTTACCTCTTTTATTATTATAGTTGTGCAATAAGGACCTTCTATATTCGGTATCCACTTACTTTCGATTATGACATCTTTTTTCGTTCCCTTAAAACGACTTTCTATTGAAGTATTTTCAGCCGTAACTTTTTTGGCATCCTCCTGTGTTGTATCGTCATAGTCGTTTTTTAAGTTTACTTTGTATTCGCCCCCGGTTTTATCGGAGCTTTCCGCGCCTAAACAATACACGGCTATTTTTCTATAAAAATCCTTATCGTTGTCATAATTTGTTTCGGGAAATAGTTGTTCGAATATCTTGTAAAGCGGCATTATTCCTTTAATCATACTGCGAATTCAAGACTTTAAACAGTGAGTAGTTTATCTTTGACAAGAGTGGTTCAAAATCAAATTTATAGATAGGTAGTAAAACTATTAATAAAAACTTGGAGGATTTATAATCATTTCTATGTTATTAGCAATCATTCCCTTTTTTTTACGAAATATAAAAAGTCCAAGTTCTTCATACGGACTAAGCAAAACTCCGTATTTGTTAAATCCAGAAATAACCGGCATACCATAAAGCATAGAGTTTCCTCTCATATCTAAGCAACATTCCCATTTACCGCCATAATTTCTTCGTACCACTTCTCCTATATAACTGGCGACATCATCAAATAGCTCATGATTTTCATCGATATTCTTTTTAAGAATAAAATTCTCAAGGCTATCAAGGCTTTTTAGTGAAAAATCCCAATTATAGCTATTATCTTTTGTTGCATATTTAAGATGTTCAATTCTAAAATCGACGGCCAGCAAGAATTTATCGAATGTTTCTAAAAGTTCCTTTTTGCTTACTTTCCTTAAATCTGCCATAATAAACTCCTATTGGATTTTCTTTCCTATTATATATTTGATGCCATACTTATCCATAGCATTAAGTACGGATTGTGATGCACCATTTTCTAGAAAATACTCAACTGTATATCCTTGTTGTACAAAGTAAGCATCTTTTGGTAAATCTCTATTTTTAACTTGGTCAGTAAAATATAATTTTCCTGTTTTTAACTGTCCCATATACCATTTATCTTCTTTAAAAATATCAATTTGTCTGTAGGTGTATGGTGTTTTACGCATAGCAGATTTACCGTCAAAAGTTGCTCGATACTTAGCATCCCGACCAAGACCCGTTTTAATATTTTTCATATTGGTATCGTACTGTTTACTCCAGCGATCATAGGTCCAATTACTGTTGTCCCCTTTATTTGCCTCGTAATCTTTCCATCTTTGAGTTTTATGCTCAGGAGTTCCTGGTATTAAGTTTTCAGTAGTATTTTTTTGAGAAGATTTATTGATAATTTTATCGGCAGTTTTTTTATTTTTTTTAATCTCCGAATCGACACTGTGGATGTTTCCATCCTTGTCAACTTTAAGCTGCTCCAGCTTGCCTGCCATACCTTTCCGTCTTCGTAGGCCAAGCGTACCGTCTTTCATATTCTATAACGATTCGATTTTTATACATATTTGCAACTCTTCGGCTTTTTCTAGCGCGTGCATGAATAATGCAATAAAGTCATCTCCATCACTAGTAACAAAATAATTAGACAAATCGGTAATTTCTTTGCTGATGTTTTTTCCCCATGGCGGAGATACAGTCAAATCATCTATATCCCATATAACCTTGTCAGGAGAAAAATCTTTTAGTTTTTCTTTTATGATTTTTAATTCCTTGATTGCGTCATTAATATGTTCAACTTCTAAGCTTCCGTTGTAAAGCTCATTCATAATAATTGGAAAATCAGCCCCCCATCTACCGTTTTCCAAGTTTCCTGCAATTGTAGAAAAGAATCCATGAAGAAAATCCCCGTTTCCAATTTGAAACCAATAAAAACCAACCTTAAATCCAACGGCCATGAAAAGCTCCTTAATTTGATTTAAAAATAACCGTTACACCGTTATTGGTGCAACGCATTATTTCATTATATACGATTGATAGATTTTGTTGTGATATCTTTTGACCTCTAATATCTATCAATATTGTTTGTTTTGTTCCTGATGGTAAATGATAAATTCTTTTGTTATATTGCTCTTCAATATTTCTAACTAAATTAATCTTTCCTGTTTCTTTTTCTAGATTATAATTTTTTGCATCAATACTTTTTGAAGTTTTATAAAAATCCGGTCTAATACTCCCTTTTGTACCATAAGGTACATCTTGACCATTTAGAAATGATTTTTGTTCTGCGTAATTTGGATAATCTTTTGCAACATCTAATTCAGATTGTCGCCATGAAGGTCTAGAGTTTTTATTTTTATCCAATAAATTACCGCCCTTGACTTCCGCATCAACCTTAAAGATGTTTCCATCCTTGTCAACCGAAAGCTGCGCCAGTTTGCCTGCCATACCTTTCTGTCTTCGTAGTCCAAGCGTGCCGTCTTTTCTTGTGAACTTTTCATAGCCTTCGATTGAGCCGACATTATTGATGTTTTTTCCGACGGCGCTTTTTGCATTCTTGTAATGAGGTTTCGGCTTCTGTTTTACCGGCTCAATCTTGTTCCCGTATTTCAGTTCTCTTATGCTTTGTACTTTCCGGTAGGATCCGCGTTTCCGCCTTCCAGTTTAGCTTTCTCTTCTTCGAACCAAGCATCATAATTATCAAAAACGGAAATCTTATCCGAAGTTTGATTTTCATATTTATATTCCGCATTAAATTTTTTTGTTTTCGGTTCATACACAAGCCGCATTTCTGTCGGCATCGGCTGGTTATACTTATCGCAAACGGCTTTTATTTTATATAAGTCTTCTTTTATTATAGCTGCAACCTGTCTTTGACAATCAATTGACACATCAAAGTCGGTATTCAGACCAGCATTATTTAACTTCCCCGCATGAAAAATTTTATTATTAAAACAATAAAAATGAGCTGGAAATAATAAGCCTTCATAAGCAATGTAAATAAATATTTTATCAGCCTTTTCGCATGAGTACTCATTGCAAATATCTACCATATCTGCCTGTAATTCTGAAAATTCATCTTCAAACATATGTGTTTTCTCCTATAAAATGTTAATTATTGTATATCGTATAAAGTATTTATATTCACCGGCACGGTATTTTATGTTCGGCTTTAGTTTTCCGTTTTCTCCAAACGGTTCGGTGGTAAACTTTTTATTTTCAAGTTTAAGATCGCCGGACTTCTTCTTCGATAAGCGCGATTTCTTCCCTTTTCCAAATACCCTCTCTTCAAACTCATCAATTTGTTTCTTTACAAAATCAACGGCTTTGTGCTAGGACTTATTCCATTGGCATTCCTAAATTGATAAACTCAGTCAATGATACTATCAGTCCAAAATCATTATCGATATAAATATCTTTTGGGAAATTATCTCGGCTTAGAACTTTTCTCACGCGTTCTGATGAAGTATATGTCATCATGATAATTGTCGGGTTAATAAACGGAAGCATAGGCATATCACCTTCAAACTCATCAATATTTGTCATTTGCTCATAAAAAATGTGATCATCACCAAAATCAACGCAATACCTGCCGTCCTCATCATATGAACAGACCATATCGGCGTGCTTCAATTTTTTTACAGTCTCTACATTAAATGTTTCATTTCCGATTAAGAATATCCATTTCATTTTGAATTACCTCATCTATAACTAATGATTTGCTAAATATTTAAGCAATTCTTCCATATCAGTAAAAGTTTGAAAACCATTTTGTCTAACATTTCTTAGAACAGCCGCAGATTGAGCGATATCAGGTGTGTACGATATTACGGTTTTCCCCGTTGCCTTTGCGGTACGAAGCATTTGAGCTGTTAGTCCCTTGGCAGAGCCCGATTTTACTTGAATAACAATATCATCCAAGTCTATATCTAAGTCTGTTATTATTTTTCCATCCGAACCTTTAATTATTTTTTCTACCGCTCGAACTCTTCCCGGATATTTTTTTTCTATTGCATTAGCTAGTTCTGGAACATACTTATCTTTACCTGCCCATATATGTTTCCCCGTTTCTTTTTTAATTCCATTCACTGATTTATATTTCTGCGATTCGTTTGCGGCTGTTTTGACGGACTTCCCTCTTCCAAATACCCTCTCTTCAAACTCATCAATCTGTTTCTTTACAAAATCAACGGCTTTGTTCAAATTTTCATTCGCGCTCTTTAAAACATCAGCTATTTTACTCCCGTACTGTGAGTTTTATTTTGGTTAGCTTTTCTCCCACTCGTCTTGAAGCGCTTGATCCCATTCAAATTCCATGTCGAAGTGTCCGCTTTTCTCAAGCGTGTATACGGCTCTGTTCCATTTGTGTTCCGGAAACATGGATTCTTGAAGCTCAAAAACACACACACCTAAATCTATATCCAAATCATCATCTAAAAGTTTAAATGATTTTTTTTCTCCGCTTTCTAGATAATAAAATGGTGTTGTGTTAAACATTTCCCACATGCTTGATTTGATTTCAATTGTGATATATTTCCAATCTTCTTTTATTGAGCTGCAAGCAATGTCTGCAAGTAATTTATACACATCCGTCATTCTGATATCTCCTAATTATAAAACTCATATTTTGATAATTTTCTATTTCCAAATTCATCAGTAGTTATGCTATTAATAATAAATTTATCTGGTCTTTTACTCTCTGAACCGCTAGGATAACGTAGTTCATCCTCTCAAGCTCGGTTGTCTTATATTTTATGGGCGCATTTTTGCTAAAGCAAAAACCAGGCTTTCCGCCGTTCCGCTTTCGCTTCATTCCTACGCTTCGCTTCGGAACGCCTTTCGGCGCGGCTACAATCCTTTGCGCGGGCGTTATTTGGATTCCTTGCCTGTTAGAATACACTCTGGTTTGAATGTGTTCTGATAGACACTCAAGGTTTCCATACTTTCCTTGAGTTTATGTCAAAGAACGGTGGATTCTATCTTATGGAAAAATATTATTCCAATTCAGGATATTTTTCTTTTATTTCTTCTATAGATGAATAATGATTATGCATGTATTTTTGAAAGAAGTCATCTGTTTTATATTCGTCAAATAAATCCTCTTTTTTAAGGAGCCAACTA
>CAJPTT010000134.1 GCA_905373565.1 uncultured Treponema sp.
GTCTGATACGTTTACCCGGGCATTGGTTATCAATGGACAGGGCATAATCATTACGATATAATAAAAAAATGATTGCAAGTAAAATACCGGGCATTGAAGCTATTGCATTCGACATAGACGGTACGCTTTATCCCGCATGGAAGCTCACGCTCCGTGCCATTCCGTTTTTTATCCGCCATATCCGCTTTATGAAAGCTTTTGCCAAAGTTCGCAGTATTTTGCACGAGTACAGCTCATCCGAGCCTGATAAAGCGCTGCCGGATTTTTTCAAAGTACAAAACGAACTCTTAGCAACTCATCTTACTGTTTCCGTACAAGAAGCAAGAACTTTCTTAGAAAGGGAAATATACAATGGATGGAAAAAGACCTTTTTGCGTATCCGTCCATATCCTTTTGCAAAAGAAGCAATTACGCGGTTAAAAGAAGCCGGATTTAAAATCGGTATATTATCGGACTTTCCTCCCGAACAGAAAGGTTCAGTGTGGGAGATTCTTCCGCTCTGCGATGTCGCGTTAGACTCCGAAGCAGTCGGCGCTCTTAAACCTTCCCGCATCCCGTTTCTCAAACTTGCCGAAGCCTTGAATACGCCGTGCGAGCGTATACTGTATGTCGGGAACAGTAAAGCTTATGATGTAGCAGGCGCTTCCTCAGTCGGTATGAAAACCGCCTATATTGCACATCCTCTTGTTTCATTTTTTAAAAAAAAGCCGCCGTATGCGGATATTTCTTTTTCAAACTATCGTCAATTCTTAAACTATGTGTTATAATATTTTATAATAGGCAGGATATTTTTGAAAGCGTCTATTTTCGGATATATCCGATATCATACTATTCACTAAAATAGAATTTATTTTAAGTAAGGGTGGAACTTAGAATGTCAATGCAGCTTTTGGCCTCTGCGATAACGCTTATGCTCTCTCTCATGTTGATTCTTTTTTTCCGGCAAATGGATAAAAACAGCCGTTCGATTGAAAAAGCAAAAAAATACGGCGACCGTGTTAAAGACGAAATAGAAGGGTTTGTTAAAGAACGGACGCAGAATTTGCGCGATGCGGCGATCGAGCTTGACGCAAAGCTTTCGCAAGCTATCGCTGCGGTTAACCGGCTCGATTCAATATATAACGATTTTATGAAAAAATCCGATGTGATAACTGCTCGCTCATCTTCCATCGACGCAATAGAAAAAAACGTTGCAGGAGCGGAAGAAACTATTAAAACCGTTATGGACATGGCCGCTCTTGCGGAAAAAAACCTTGCACGGGTCAGCCAAGAATCAGACTTTGTCGATTCGCTTGCAAAAAAAATTACGGATGCGCGGAGCGAATTGAATCATATTTCAAAACTGATACCCGAAATGCAGGATAGCTTTTATAAGCAAAATCGTGAGCATCTCCAAATGCTCGAAGAGCAGCTTACGGCAGGGTTCAATAATACCATCAACGCTTTTGAAAATAGAGTTACCGGCGCAGAGAAAAAAAGTGAAGAGCTGCTTGAGGTAACCTCTATTCAACTGAACGACCTCTATAAAAAAGCCTTTACGGAAGCCAGCAAAAAAGCGCAAAACCTTGAAGATGAATCGTTTGCCAAACTGCAAAACCAAATGGAAACGCAAATGCAGCATTACAAGTCTGTCCTTGATGATCGTTCCGCAGCGCTTGAAGCGGAAATTACGGCCGGTATGTCCGAAAACAAAGCGCTTGCCCAAAAGTTTAAACAGGATTGGCAGGAGGAAGCGGATAAACTTGAAAGCGCTTTACATTCGCAATTCAGCGCAGCGGAGATTGCATTTACACAGCGCATCACAAACCTTGAAAAAGGATTGGAGAAAACCGAGGCGGATATGCAGAATACAAACCGGCAGCTTGATTCACGCCTTACCGAGTTTGAAACGGGATTAAATGCCCGCCTCGAAAAAACCGCGGCAAGGGCAGCTCAAAGTATTACTGCGCTTTCTCAATCCGCAGATGCAAAGTTTACCGAATATAAAAAACAGGCAAATTACTATTACGAAAAATTTGATAAGTCCATTGCCGGTATCGATAAGCTTTCTGCCGAGATGGAAAAGGCGCAAGAATCGGTGAAAGATCGCCTTTTGCAGGACTTTGGAAAATACACCTATACCATGCAGGAAAAATACAAAGGCTTCGAAAAGCATTTTTCCGAACGAGCAAATACGTTGTCCGGTCGTTTGCAGGAGATAACCGAACAGTTGAGCGTGCTGCGTGAGGAATCTCAAGCCGTGCTTTCCGAAAAACTGCATACTTTTGAAACGGATTTTGCAAGCGAGCTAACCCGCCGCAGCGATGCCCTCAGCGGAGACATCCAAAAGTTGCGAAACGATGTTACCGAACGGCTTGCGCTGATGGGGTCGGAAAGTGAGTCGGCACGTAAGGATTTGGAAGATGCGTATAAACAGGATTTAAAAGCACGGCTTGCGCAAACGGCGGAGGAGTACAAGGGGCACTTTGCAAAATTCAAAGAAGATATTGCCGCAATCGAAGAGGGGATTGCCAAACGTATTACGGCAAGCGACGAGGCGCTCTTAGCCTACAACACTCAGTTTAAGAATATGATGGATCAGACAAAGGAAAAAGCTCAAACATATATGCGCAATGAGCTTTCCGGTCTCAAGCTTGAGCTGCAAGAATCGATGCGGCAGCAGAGTGTGGAAGTTGAAAATGTTACAAAAGAGGTAAAAAACTGGCTTGATACCGTTAAACAAGAATCAGGCGGGCAGCTCGATGCGGCTAAAGCCGATTTTGAAACATGGAAGGCGCGTATCGATCAACAACTGGCAGAGATGCGGACTACGGTAGATGAAAAGATTGCCGGCTTTACCGCGTCGACGGAACGTGCTATCGAAGGAATCGGTTCAAAATACACCTCGTACTACAAAGATTTTAGTGTGAAAAGCGACGAGGCGCTTAAACTGATGCAGCAGAGAATCAATGATCTTAATGCAAAGGTGCAGAGCGCCGAAGAAGAATTTTCTGTACAGGTGCGCGGCGTTACCGAAAACTTTACACGCGATGCCGAACAGCTTACCAACGAGCTGGATAAGCGGATTAACAACGCAACGGGAGAAGCAAGTCATTCGCTTGATAACATCAGGGAGTTGGTACACGGCCTTCGCAGTGAGGTGGAAGAAACGCAGCATGACTTATTCGAAAAGATACGCCGCGATTCCGAGCAGCTGACCGAAACCGTTGAAGAAATCGATAAGCGACAAAATGCCTTTATTACACAGACACGCGTATTTGATCGTGCGGACGAATTGAAGGCTGATTTGGAACAGAACATCGAAAAGCTGAAGGCGGAGGTTACCCGCTTTGAAATTTACCGCAATACGATGGATGATCTGAATCTGAAATATGAAAAAGTAACGCATCTTGAAGAGGAAGCGACACAAAAAATCGCCCGGTTTATGGGTGAACGGAAAAATATTGAAATTTTGGAAAATGATTTTGCAAAATTGACTGTGCTCTCCGAATCGATGGATAAAAAACTGGTGGAGCTCGCTTCGGCCGATGATGAATTACAGCGCTATCAGGTTCAAATCCGGCGTATCGAAGAAAGCATCGCCGATGTAAATACCCGCTATGACCGCTTGGAGAAAAAAGGTACCGTGCTCGACCAAACGGTACAGAGTATCGATACCGCTTTTGAAGATTTAAAGACGGTTGAAAAGGATATTAAGTCGGTACAGAGTAAGCTCTATACCATTCCGCCCGAACTGCAAGATATTCAAGAAAAGATGGAGTATCTTATTTCCAACCAGGAAAAAGCGGAGAAGGCGCGGGAGCAGCTTGATACCATCGATGAATTGCTCGGAGAGCTTGAAGGGCGCATTGAAAAACTGCATAACGCCCGCGAATGGCTTGCCGGTACCGAAACGCGCTTACAAGATATATCGAAGAATTCCGAAAATCAACTGAAACTGCTGGCTGATTTAGTTAAGGCCGAAAAGCCGGTTAATAAGACGGAAGGCGCAACGGCGGTCGGTACCCGTGAGAATGTATTGAAGCTCTTTAGGAGCGGATGGACACAGGATGCCATCGCCAATGCACTTAATTTATCGCAAGGTGAGGTTCAGCTTATCCTAGAGCTTGCCGAAAAATAAGCTGACGCCTAAACGTAATGGTGTGAGAATAGGCGCTATCGGGAAAGAAGACAGGTGCACCACACGGCGGCGGCCGTACCGCTGCCGATAATACCAACCCCTTCGCCGGTTTTTGCTTTGACAAAAATCTGATCGATTTCTACCGATAGAATTTCCGCAATCGACCGGCGGATTGCTTCGCGATACGGCAGAATTTTCGGCTTTTGAATAGCGATGACACAATCGGCGTTTTCAAGCTGCCAGCCTTCTGCCCTTATACGTTGCCACACTGTTTGTAAGAGCATACGGGAGTCGGCGCCTTCCCAGCGCGGATCACTCGGTGGGAAAAGCTCGCCGATGTCGCCAAGGCACGCGGCACCGAGTAGAGAATCTGCAAGTGCATGGAGCAGCACATCTCCATCGGAATGTCCCGCTTCTCCTTTGTCAAAAGGAATATGAATCCCGCCCAAAATTAACGGTCTGCCTTCAACAAGCGTATGGAGATCATAACCTAAGCCGATTCGTACCATAATGTTTCTCCCGAGAGGTCTTCGCGGTATTAAAGGTCTTCGCGATAGGTGATTTTTTTATTTTCCCGTGCTCCGGGGCAAATGTAAACAGGGGCACAATACTGCGCATAAATTTCGCTGTCGTCGGTGTAGGTATTACCGTCATTGTTCGCTTTACGATGAGCATACAGCAACGGTTCAAAACGGAAACCCTGCGGCGTTTGTATGGCGGCAAGCCGGTCTCTCCTAAGGTGCCGGATAATCTTTCCCGTTTCGTCCGTTTCTTTTTGCGTATCAGTTACGGATATTGCCGGTACTGCCGCTCCGTATTTTTCGGTTGCCGCCAATACCGATGCAATCATGTTGCCGGAAACCCATGGACGTGCGCCATCGTGTACCAGTATATAGGTTATGTTTTTATCCGCAAGCGTTAACAGCCCCTTGTACACCGACTCCTGTCGGGTTGTTCCTCCTTCAACGATATGGAGTTTATCCCGCTGGGTGTCGAAAAAAGAGGAGAGCCGCGTATCTGCAATAAGCAGTGAACAGGCTGTTTCAACCTGCCCCTTAGGCACAGTTATCACATAGTTGCTAAATTGCGCTGTCGACACAAAGGCATAGAGGCAAGCAGACAGTACCGATGTGTGCGTATCGGAGCTTAATGGAAGAAATTCTTTTTTTTCTCCGAACCGTTGAGAATTGCCGGCAGCAGTAATTAAAACGGCGTTATTCGTCGTCATCGAAATCGTCTTCATCATCCATATCATTCATACCGTCGTCAAACATATCATCATCAACTTGATCTTGTTTTCCGCCGGGAGCGTTTTTACTTAAAATCTCCAGATATGAATGGATCATCGCTTCGATTTCCTGCTTAGGTTTTTGCAGTGCGTAACAGAGCTCGTCGTAAAAAATACGATATGCGGAATCGTACAATTTACGTTCCTGAATAGGAAGTTCTTTTATTTTGCTGCGGTGGTAAAGCGAGCGGACGATGGATGCATTATCTAAGATGCTCCCCGTTTTGAATAAATCGAGGTTCATTTGATACCGCATTTTCCAATCGCTCGGAATGGGGTCAAACTTTTCGGATAGAAAAGCCAGCGCAGCTTGCGCTTCATCGGCGGAAACGATTGTTCTAATGCCGAGGTCAATTGCCTTTATTGCAGGCACAAGAACCGTCATGTCGGATTCATCGAAGTAAATGACATAATACGTCAGCATCTCATCTTTGAATTTTTTTTCGCTTATTTCGATGATTTCGCCGACACCCTGACCGGGATAGACAACCCGTTCTTTCACTGTAAATGAACATTCAGTCATATATAGTTATTATAGCACAAAAAACGGCTTTGGTCAAAGAGAACTGTTGAGCAGTGTACGTCCTGAAAACTTAAATCTTAAATTTTCCTACCTCAGCGGAAAGCGCTTCAATACTCCACTTGTTCTTCTGTGTTATCTCGCTGACTTCCTGCACGGCATTGTTGATCTGCACCGCGCCGGATGCCATCTCATTCATGCTCTCGGTGATGACGCGGGTAAGGTTATCGAGTTTTTGCATCTCTTCTGCAACCCCCTCCCCGCCTTTCAGCATTTCTTCCGAACCTGCTTGTACTTCTACCGTTACCGTGTTGATGCTCTTAATCGCAATCAATACTTCCTTGCTGCCATTCTCTTGCTCCCGCATCGCTTCGGTAAGCCGGTTACTCATATCTTTTACCTGTTCGGCAAGGATGAAAATCGCATTGAATTTCTCTTCTACCGTTTTGGAAGAGGCGGAAAGCGTTTCTATTTCTCCCGATAAGGTTTTCAGCGTTGTAGTGATAGTTTTACCCTGTGTAGAGGACTCTTCGGCAAGTTTACGGATTTCGTCTGCAACGACGGCGAAACCCTTCCCCGCTTCCCCTGCGTGGGCGGCTTCTATCGCTGCATTCATCGCTAAAAGGTTTGTCTGCGAAGCAATGTGCTGAATAACGCTGCTTGCTTCCATTAGTGAACCTGATTCTTCTGCAATTTTCTGCGTTACGGTGTTTGAGGTTACTAACGTTGCTTTGCCGTCTCCTGTTGCGGTTGTAAGGTTTTTGATTACGTCATCGGTTTTGCCGAGCGTTTGCCCGATGGAGGCGATGTTAGCAACCATTTCTT
>CAJPTT010000135.1 GCA_905373565.1 uncultured Treponema sp.
ACGATAGGGCTTAAAAAAACGCTCGGCAGAGCGAGCGTTTTTTGCAAAACATAGCGTTATATTTACGCTTTAGCTTCGGCGGCCTTCTTGTTTTTTAGCATTGCACGGCCGACTTTTGAGATATTGACTTTCTTTCCGTCAATTTCCTGTTCATACAACAGCTTAACACCGGTTTGGCCGGTTACGGGGCAGGTTCCCCGCCCATGATTGGGAACGCTTTTAATTCCCTTTCCGCGATGTGCTTTCGACATAGTTTAGCCCTCCGCTGCCTTTGACTTTGCAGCGCCCTTGTCTGCACCGTCTTTCTTTGCGTCTGCCGACTTCTTCGTGCTCTTATCGAGTGTATAGTCAACCAGCTCTAAAATTGCAACCTGTGCGGCATCACCCTCACGCAACCCTAATTTAAGTACGCGAGTATATCCGCCGTTTCGATCCTTCATGCGCGGACCGATGTCGGTAAACAATTTATTCAAGATAGCCTCATCCCAAATATAGGTTGCAGCCTGCCGCCGATTATGTACTGAATCGACCTTAGCACGGGTAATAAGCTTTTCTGCGGTTCTCCGAATCTCCATCGCCTTTTGTTTTGTCGTAGTAATCCGCTCGTACTTAAACAGTGATGTAACCATGTTACGATGCAATGCGCGGCGATGTGCACTGGTACGTGAAAGCGGATTAAAGCCGTTTTTATGCTTCATCTGTTTCTTCCTTTTGTCTCGATAACTTGATCGAATTCTTTAAATGACTGTAATCAGTCATACCCAAACTCAAATTACGTTCCGCCAACTTTTCTTGTATTTCCTGCAAACTCTTCTTTCCGACATTTCGAGTTTTCGAAATCTCATCCTCGGTCATCATCGTCAAATCGCGGATTGTTGAAACGTTTGCGTTTTTCAAACAATTGGAAGCCCGCACGGAAAGATCAAGCTCGGTGATCGGTGTGTCAAGCAACTGCTTTATCATTTCATCGCTTTCATCGGATTCATCGTCACTGAGCAATTCATTTTCGTTAAAATTGACAAAAACGGTAAAATGTTCTTTCGCGATTTTTGCAGCTTCCGCTAAAGCGTCTTCAGGCCGTATAGTACCGTCCGTCCAGATTTCAAGCACAAGCTTGTCATAATCGTTGCGCTGCCCTACTCTGCACGGCTGAATTTCATAGCTGACTTTTCGAACCGGGCTAAAGATAGTATCCAACGAAATTGTCCCGACCACTTCAACGTATTTTTCGTTCGTCTCTGCCGGTACATAACCGCGGCCGAAATCAACCTGAACCTCTAACTCAACATGAGCATTTCCCATCAGCTCCATAATATGGAGATCACCGGATAAAATTTCAAGTTGACCGGGTTTTGCAAAATCGGCTGCACTAACGGAGCAGGGGCCTTTAAACTCAAACAAAAAGACATCTTGCTCAATCTCATTCGGGAGCCGCAGCCGCATTTGTTTCAGGTTATTCAAAACTTCCATCGTGTCTTCGGTTACGTTTGGAATTGCTTCAAACTCGCTTGAGATACCATGCGGAACATCATCATCACCGTAAGAGGTAATCTTTACAGCGGAAATAGCATACCCTTGTATCGAAGACAACAAAACACGCCGCAAACAATTGCCGATCGTTGTACCGAAGCCTGTTTCAAAGGGAGACGCCGTAAACTTACCATAGCTGTCGTTTGAGACATCGGCCGCAAATTCCAGACCTTTTGGTTTTTTGAATCCTTTCAAAAGATTTTTACGAGCCATTTAAACTCCTTTTTATTAGATACGGCGGGTCTTGCGGGGACGACAACCGTTATGCGGAATAGGAGTGACGTCATTGATGGAGCGAACTTTTAACCCCATAACGCCAAGCGTTCTGATTGCGGATTCGCGTCCGACACCGGGTCCCTTCACAAATACGTGAACTTCCCGCAATCCATACTGCTGAACACGCTGTACAGCCGTTTCCGCGACTGTCTGTGCAGCAAAGGGTGTCGATTTTTTCGCACCGTTAAATCCCAATCCGCCGGAGGACGCCCAAGACAACGCATTGCCTTTCAAATCGGTTATGGTAATAATGGTATTATTAAAGGTTGCCTGAATATAGACATTTCCTTCATATACGCTTTTCTTTTCTTTTCGTTTTTTTGCAGTTGTAGCCACAGCTTATCCTCCAAAATTACTTCTTCTTACCTGCAACGGTCTTTTTCTTACCTTTGCGAGTACGGGAATTGGTTCTTGTACGTTGTCCACGGACGGGCAAACCCTTTCGATGCCGAAGACCGCGATAGCAGCCGATATCCATCAAGCGTTTGATGTTTAAGGCAACTTCGGTGCGAAGCCGACCTTCAACCTTGTAGTCCTGATCGATAACGGCACGGATAGCGGCAAGTTCATCCTGATTTAAATCGTTGATCATCCGCATCGGATCAATTTTCGACTTTTCACAAATTGCTTTTGCAGATGAGTGAGATATTCCATAGATATACGTCAACGCGATATTAACATGTTTATTGGGGAGGTCGACCCCAGAAATACGAGCCATTCTTCAGTTTCCTCCATTAGCCTTGGCGCTGCTTGTGTTTGGGATTCGTGCAGATAATCCGCACAATTCCATTGCGTTTAATAACCTTACATTTATCGCAAATAGGCTTTACGCTGGTTCTTACTTTCATATTGTTTTTCTCCCATAAAAAGTCAAGAAGAAAGTATCAACTTTCGATTGACTTTTTACGCACGTTCGCAACGAAGTGAGAACGGGCATATAATATACAAGTTTGCTGTAAAGCAAACTTGGGTAAATAAAAGCCGTGCTATTTGTACGGCTTTTATTTTACACTCCTTAACAAAAGAATAACCTTTCCCGAAATACTACAGATTCCGTGATCTGAGCTTTCCTCGTTTTACCAACCCCTCGTGATGGTGCATTTTAAGCTGCGCTTCAATTTGACTCATCGTATCAAGATCAACGCCAACCAAGATGAGAAGCGAGGTTCCGCCCATCAGCATCGAAATCGATTGAGGGAAGCCGAAAATGGTCTGTATTACCGTCGGCAAGACAGCAATCAGCGCCAAATACAACGAACCGGGTAAAATCAGCCGGTTTAAAATCCGCTGCAAGTATTCCTCGGTTTTATCGGTTCTAATTCCGGGAATAGAGCCTCCGTTTTCCCTTATCTGCTTTGCAATTTCTGTAGGGTTTAACGAAATCTGTGTATAAAAATATGCAAAAAACACAATAAGGATCAAATAGAAAATATTATACCACCAGCCGTTCGGGCGTAAGAAATGCGCAAGACTATTCAGCCATCGCACATTCGGCCCTATCGTTGTTGCAATCGAAATCGGGAACGTCAAAAACGATGAGGCGAAGATGATCGGGATAACACCCGACGGATTGATCTTAAACGGAATGTAGGTGTTTTGACCGCCATACATTTTCCGCCCGACAACCCGCTTCGCATAGTGCACCGGTATCTTCCGTTGCCCTTGCTGCTCATAAACAACCAGTACGATAATACCGACAAACATAATCAACGCGATAACGACAAAAACGAGGTTCAATTCACCGAGCCGCACCAACCGGATCATCTGCGAAACGGCATGGGGTAACCGGACAATAATACCCGCGAAGATAATCATCGAAATACCGTTTCCGATACCGCGCGCCGTAATCTGCTCGCCAAGCCAAACCGTTATCATCGTACCCGTCGTTACGGTAAGCATCGTAACAAAGATGTACATAAACCGGCTTTGAAGCACGATAGCGCCGGGTATCGAATAGGCATAGAAGGTTACCGCATAGGATTGAATCAATGCCACAAATACCGTAAGGATCCGCGTCCATACCTGTATCTTTTTCCGGCCGCCGTCATCTTCCGCAATCTTTTTCAAACTCGGAAACACAAACAGAGCAAGCTGCATCAAAATCTGAGTTGAGATATACG
Organism: uncultured Treponema sp.; assembly: GCA_905373565.1. GTDB lineage: Bacteria > Spirochaetota > Spirochaetia > Treponematales > Treponemataceae > Treponema. Next base: position 3,927 of record CAJPTT010000135.1, read on the forward strand.
GCATAACGCCAAGCATGAATACGGAAAAGTTGGAGAACGCTCCGCCGACAAAGAAGTCCATATAATCGACAAAAGCATTTCCCCGTACCTGCGATTGAAAATATGCCGATAAGGCGTGGGGATCAATGCCGGGAATAGTCAGTACCGATCCCAAACGGAATACAATCAAAATTCCAACCGTAAACAGGATGCGGTCACGTAATTCTTTTATCCGAAATACATTTACAAGTGCATTGTTAGCCATGTATGAAGCCCGCCTGTCTAGCCGTTCTGCTTAACGACTGTCCCGCCGGCTTTTTCAATCTTTGCCTGCGCCTGTGCGGAAATTTTATCTACATCAACCGTCAACTTTTTGGTAATATCGCCGGAAGCGAGCACTTTTACCAAAGCCGTTTGCTTTTTCAGCAGCCCCTTTTCTTTCAGCGTTTCTTTATTAACGGTTTCCCCATCGGAATATTTTTCATCGATCATAAATAAATTTACAACCGAATATGTTTCCTTAAAGGGATAGTTAGAAAAGCCTTTTTTCGCAACGCGGCGATACAACGGCATTTGTCCGCCTTCAAAACCGATATAGGTTTTACCGCCGGAGCGCGCATTCTGACCTTTGTTTCCCTTACCGGCTGTTGTACCACGACCGGATGAAGAACCGCGACCGACAATGCGCTTTTTCTTATTTGCCCCTTTCGGCGCATTCAATATAAAATCAGACATTAATCAAGCTCCTCTGTTTCAACTAAGTGAGAAACCGCCCGTACCATACCTAAGATGGCGGGAGAAGCGGAGTGCTCAACTACGGAATGCAATTTTCCAAGTCCCAAGGAACGAACGGTTGCGCGAACCGGCTTTTTTTGTCCAATGGTACTTTTAACTAACGTAATCCGAATTTTCTTTGCCATAGTTTACCCCCAGACATCCGTAATAGACTTTCCGCGGTTCTTAGCAATCGTTTTAGCATCCATTAATCCCGATGCAGCCTCGAAAGTCGCCCGCACAACATTTACTGCGGAGTTTGACCCCAAGGATTTTGAAAGAACATTCGCTGCTCCGGCTGCTTCCATAATCGCACGAATAGTACCGCCTGCGATAATTCCCGTACCTGAACGGGCAGGGCGAAGCAATACCGAAGAACCCTTGAACTTAGCCTGCACTTCATGCGGAATAGTGCCGTTTTTCAGCGGGATATAAATCATATTGGCTTTTGCCTTTTCAATGCTCTTCTTAATGGCCTGGCTTACATCATTCGCCTTGCCAAAGCCGTATCCCACATGTCCATTCTGATCACCAACAACCGTTAAAGCGGAAAAAGAGAAACGGCGGCCGCCCTTTACAACCTTTGCAGTCCGGTTTAACTTAACCAGCTTTTCTACCAGTTCCTTCTCGCGATGCGAACTGTCTCTGTTAAAATCTTTCTGACGATCCATATCCGCTCCTAGAAATTTATTCCCGCTTTCCGGGCACCGTCTGCAACTGCCTGTACCACACCGTGATACAGATAACCGTTCCGATCAAAAACAACTGTCGTAATATTCTTTTCCTTGAGGCGGCGACCGAGTTCTTCCCCGATCTTTGCCCCTGATTCAGTGTTTGCCTTCAACGGCTTAAAATCTTTTTCAAGCGTTGAAACTGAAGCGATGGTAATGCGTGCATCATCATCGATAACCTGCACTGAAATATTCTTATTACTGCGGAACACAGTCATACGCGGACGTTCAGCTGTTCCATAAATCCGTTTACGGATATGAACTTTACGCTTAAATCTCTTTCTATCTTTCTCGATTCGCTTTTTAAACATAGTACCTATCCTTATTTAACACCGGTCTTACCGACTTTGCGTTTAATGACTTCGGTTTCATAACGGATACCCTTCCCCTTGTAGGGTTCGGGTAATCTGAGTTTACGGATCTGCGCTGCAAATTCGCCGACTTTTTCCTTATCAATACCGGAGATAATAATTTTATTTCCCTGCGGTTCAACCTTTACTTCAATGCCTTCGGGGATCAATGCGATAAAATCGTTTGAATACCCCAAAGCCATTACCAACAGTTTGCCCTGCACTTCGGCACGGTAACCGACGCCGTTAACAACCAAGGTTTTAGAAAAGCCCTGACTGACGCCCACGACCATATTGTGAATTAAATTCCGATACAACCCGTGAAACGAGCGGGCTTCTTTACTATCGTTTACCCGCGTTACGGAAACCTCAGAGTTTTCAAGCTTTACCTGTACCAGCGAATTATAGGTACGGGAAAGTTTCCCTTTGGGGCCTTCAACGGTCAACGCACCATCGGCAATATTGATTTTTACTCCGGCAGGAACAGCTACCGGAAGCTTTCCAATTCTTGACACACTCGCCTCCTACCAAACTTTGCAGATAAGCTCGCCGCCAACCTGCTTTTCGCTTGCGTGCTTGCCGGTGATAACGCCCACCGAAGTTGAAAGAATAAGAGTACCATACCCGTTATATACGCGGGGAAGCATCTTATATCCTGAATATACGCGGCGTCCGGGTGTAGACACTTTTTCAATACCATGGATAACGGGTAATTCATTATCATCGTATTTTAAGAACATCCGGATCGTACTTGCACCGGCTTCGTTAAGTCTTTTAAAGTTCTTAATGAAACCTTCGGTTTTCAAAATCTTCACAATTTCAAGTTTTAACTTTGAAGAAGGCACATCGACTTTCTCATGACCGGCTGCCGCTGCATTCCGAATCTTTGTAAGCATATCTGCGACGGGATCTGAAACGCTCATTTTCTACCTCCTACCAACTTG
>CAJPTT010000136.1 GCA_905373565.1 uncultured Treponema sp.
CTATAGGGCATCTCTAAAAACTCGGTTAGATTTTTAGAGATGCCCGACGAGTTTTTGTTTAAGTTTTTATACTATAAAGACTTAAACAAAAATATCGCAAATTAAATCTAAGGGAAAACCGGTGAGCAAAGCTCACCTCTAAAAACGGAAGTTTTTAGATGTCCCCTATATATAATTTTCTATCTATCGAATTTCCAAAAAATGGTAATAGTTGGGTTATTCTTTCCGATATAGAACAGCAGATTAAGCAAAAATTTTTCCCTTTTTCCTCAAAATCCTCAGCCAAAAAGCCGTACGTGTCGCATATAAAGATTAGTTTACAGATACCTAGGAGGCAAAACGATGAAAAAACTCTTTTTTCTTGTATCAATTATCTGCGCTCTGTGCGGAGCAGGGTGCGCAGGTTTTTCCAAACAGCCGATTTTTACCGAGATTATCGGAGAAGAAGCCGACCCCGTCAAAATAGTCAAAACCGCACGGATGGAAAACAATGCCGTGCAGATGTTCTTTTCCGGTACGGCGGAATTTCTTTCGGCAGAAATCTTTATACCCGAAACGGGCGAAACGCAGGTGTGCAACGCCGAATGTATGGACATCCCCGACGGCTTTACCGATTCCGAAGGGCAATCCGGTAAGGTAGATACCTACACCGCTTTTGAACTTACTCCAACTGCCCCGATCGGAATCGGGGCGCCTTTTGTACTGCGCGGTTCCGTGTCGAATACGAAGCACAGCGTTCTTGATTTTGCGCTGCCGTTTGAGGGAGCCAATACGCGCCCTGCAAAACTGCGGATAACCGAAATTCGTCCGCTGTACAGCAGTAAACCGAAAAGCGAATTTATCGAGTTCATTGTGATGGAAAGCGGAAACCTTTCCGGTATTACCATCACGAATGTCGGAGATAAGCAAAACCCGCACTATCGGTTCCCCGCCGCAGAAGTTTCCACAGGAGAGACCATCGTATACCATTGGCGTTCCGTCGAAGAAGGTATCCGCGATGAACTTACCGCTAAAACTATTTCAGGCGGAACGCAGGCATGTCCGGCTGCGCGTGATTTTTGGGGGCCGTATACGAGCATTCCAAAACGGAACGCCAATGTGATTCTGATAAAAGCCGGAGTGAATGGCGATATTCAGGATGCGATTCTCTACTGTACCGAAAAAGAATTTGCCAAGCGAGGCGCAGCTCCTGCATGGAATGATGAAGAACTGGTACGGGAAGCGGAAGCAGCTGTTGCAAGCGGCGCATGGCGAAGCGGCGCCGTCTTAAAGTCAGCGGTTATCGCACCGATAACCGCCTCAAAATCGCTGGTACGCGATGCAAAGGCCGGCGTCAATAAAGCCGAAAGCTGGACACTCCGCGATTCAAAAAAGGTTACAATGGGGAAACCGTATTAATTGGTTACCCTTGCATAAACGCATACAGACCCGTAAAATTAAAATCGTGATAAGGATACCCTTGTGCTGAATTTTCAACGACCGCTTTCTTTTTTCCTCTTGCTGTTACTGCCGGCTTTTGTACTGCTCCGGCGGACGGGGAGATTGCAAGCGGTATCGATATCGCTGCCGCTTGGAAATTGGAACGGGTTTGTTCCCGAAAAAAATCTGCGGGTGTATCTTGTGCACCGTATCTCCCAGTACGTTCTTGCGGCAGCCTTTGTATTCGCCGTTGCAGCGCTTGCGGAACCGGTACGGCAAACTTCCGAAGCGATGTATGCCGGTTCGGGACAGGCGTTGATGTTTGTCATCGATACCAGCCCCTCGATGGCGGCACAGGACATGGGAACACAGACACGGCTTGAGGCGGCGAAACGGATTATCAAGTCTTTTGCGGAAAAGTACGAAGGCGACTCGTTGGGGCTTACCGCGCTGGGAAGTTCCGCCGCCGTACTCATTCCACCGACAATCGATCGGCACACGTTTCTGACTCGGTTGGATCAACTGCAAGTCGGTGAATTCGGCGACGGAACGGCAATCGGTATGGGGCTTGCCTCTGCCGTGCTGCATCTGACGCAGTATTCCGTGATCCCCTCGCATATCATTCTCTTTACCGACGGAGATAACAACACCGGCGAGGTGCATCCCCGCGCGGCCGCAGATATCATCAAGCATAAAAAAATCGGGTTTTACATTATCGGGTTGGGGAAGTCGGGATATGCGCCGGTTAAATATATTGATCCCATTCAAAAAAAAGAAATTTCCGGTACGCTCAACACCGTGTTTAATGAAGCGGAGTTACAAAAGATTGCCGGTTACGGTAACGGCCGCTATTTTTCGGCACAGTCGCCCGAATTATTAACGGATATTTTTAATCGATTTATTCAAAAGATACCGGCGACGCCTCCTTCAATGACGATGCGTAAATACACGTACCTTGACGGGCTGTTTTTATTAATTGCAATGAGCTGCACGATAGGAGCATGGCTGCTTCGCAGAATCGGAATGCAGGCGGTGTCATAATGATTGAATTTGAAAAACCGTTTTTCCTGTTGTGTATCATTGCTATTCTGCCTGCCTGCGCCGTTACGTTGTATCGCATAAAAAAATTAAAAGAAAGCTACGCGGCGGCGGGAGAGATTCAAACCATTATACGGACACTGCGAATCCGAACGGCGCTTTGGAGCATCGGCTGGCTGTTTCTCAGTATTGCCGCAGCCGTACCGCTTTGGGGTACAAAACAAACCACCGTAGTTAAACACGGGAATGCGGTCATCTTTGCCGTCGATATTTCGCGCAGTATGACCGTCGCCGACATCACACCGAACCGGCTCGAATTTGCAAAGCGTTATGTTTCCTTTTTGATAGAACGCTTACCGGAAACGGCCTGCGGACTCGTTACGATAAAGGGACTGGGTACGCTTGCCGTACCGTTGAGTTTTAATCATCAGAGTGTACTGACCGCAGCGGAAACGCTGTCGCCGTTCAATGCAACCGCGGCAGGTAGCAATCTTGAACACGGGCTGCGTGTCGCATTGGAGGCATTCCCCGAAAATCGATTGACCGGAAAAACGGTTGTGTTGTGTACCGACGGCGGTGAAACAATCGGTTCGGTGCCGCGTATTCTTCCGCGGTATCGGCAAGAAAATGTTCAACTGATTATCATCGGCTTTGGAACGGAAACAGGCGGCACGCTTTCCATCCTGAATGAAAAACACGAATCGGTCGTGCAAAAAAGTGCGTTGGAGGAAGCTATTCTTAAACGCTATGCGGAGCAAGCCTTAAACGGAAGTTTTTATATTTCCGCTGCCGACCTCGGTTCGGCACAGAAGGTGTTGCAATCGCTGACGGAAGGCGATGCCGAAAGCGAGAAAATACGATATGTGCAAAAACCGGTACGGCGGACATTCGAGTGTACGGCGATGGCGCTCCTCTTTTTTTGTCTCGGTCTTTGTGCGGGAGGTATCCGTGCTAAAAAAATGTAGACGTCCGGCTGCCGTCATATCACCCATATCATCACGTTCAACATTATTATCATCGTTATGTAGATCATCATTTTTGTCGATGAGTTTTATTTTTTTACTGATGACGATAGTCGGTCTATCGGGATGCAGCGCAGAACAGCAAACCAAAATTGCACACGTAAAAGGAACACTCGCATGGATGCGGAGCGATTGGAACGATGCCGTGTTGTATTTTTATGAGGCTGAAAGTTTAGCGGCGGAATTATCCGATGATACAATAAAACCGTACACGGATTTTGCGCTTGCCTCTTCATATCTGATGCAGGGAGAGGATGAGGCTGCATCCGGAAAATTACAAAATGGTTTCGAAACCGCTCCGGATATTTTACGGGCGCATCGATTTTATCAACAAGGCATTATTGCGTTTCACTCAAAGGATTATGCGGAAGCGGCGGCATTGTTCCGAAAATCCTTGGAGCTTTCCGGCCGCGATACGGCGGCTAAGATTAATTACGAGTTGAGTAAAAAGTTGAGCGACACACAGCGGGAGATGCAGCATCAAGCTCCGCAACAGACGTCCGAAGATCCCGAAGCCGATCTGACGGATTCGATTATCTTAGATATTATTCGCAAAAGAGAGCAAACCGAATGGAAAAAAACACAGCGCGAATCGGAACCGGCGATAAACGATTATTAGGACTTTTAGCATGCAGGCTAGTCGCGAAGACGGCAACAATCTTTTTTTTCTTTTGTGCAGTCGCAACCCTCTATGGGCAGCAAAACGATTATGCCGAGCATTTTATTGAACTCAAAATAGACGGTACCGAATTATCAATTGATCGTGAATTTGAAATTGAAGTAATCATCAAACGAGAGGCTCCGTATTTGCAGAAGAATAATGGCGATACGCCGCGATTTATCCTCGAGCGGGAGAACGATACGGCAGAGCTGATACAGAGCAGTGCGATTCCCGAACGGGACGGCCTGCATTTGCGCTATCGGTATCGGTTTAACAAAACAGGCAGGTTCCGGTTCGAACCGGAGCTGCAATGGAAACGGCAAACGCTCGAGCTGACACCGCTGGATATAACCGTACACCGGCCGCGGCTTTCGGAACATACGCCGTTTGTGTGGACGCTGTATTCTGTAAGCGGTCTGCCGGTTGCGGACGGCACAGCCCTTGAACAAGGTACGGAATACATCCTGTGTTTAACCGCAGCCTTTTATTCGGCAGGATATACCGAGCGTTACCGGCACGCTTTACAAACCGCCTCTGCTCAAATCGAAGCCGCCCGCCTCGGCGAGAATGGAAGCGGTACTGCTGTTCGGGATATGCACAGTGAGCTGGCGTTACCGGCTGAAATAGTCCGTATTGAATGCGCTCCATCCGAAAGCGCTGCGCTGAAACCGCTTACACTCACAGAACTGCCGTTCGATGCGGCTGTTTTAATAAGCCCGTCAGCCTTCCCGGATACTGGTGTTTTCAGCGCCGTCGTACCGGCTGCGTCCAATCCATACGAAGATTCGGACGACGAGCATTACGTGCTTGCAATGTTCAGCTTAATACCCTTGCGGATAGGCGTTCAAAGCCTTCCTCAAGCACAGATATTTTTTACAGCGGGCGGAAAAGCATTCAGCGCTCCTGCTGCGTACCGCATCGACCGGCAGGCAATTACCGAGGCCGCCGGTAAAAGCGGCGCGGACGGCTTCACCGCCGCTGCATTTCAGGCGCTCCCGCCTGAAATGCAGTACAGCGGCAACACTATGACCGAGCAAGAAAAAAGCGCCGCGGTAAAGCAGATAACCGACTATCGCAAACAGGAAGCCGCGGCGCTTTTTTCTCCCGCAATCCGCCGTGAACGCAGAAAACTGGAAGCTGCGTTGGAGATTGCGCATCCGTTGCCGCTGTATCCGCGTCTGCTCGGTATTCTAACGGCGGTAATGTCCGGCTTATTGCTGATCGGTGCGGCAGTATGCGGTTTCCGCAATAAAAAGCGGTTTATGCTGCTTTGTATCATCATCGCATTGTGCAGCGGAACTCTCGCCGCCGTACTGTTCCGGCTCATACTACGGCCACAGGGCGTGTGCATTGAGGATACCGGCGAAATAGCGGTGCGGCGTATACCGGAAAATACCGGCAGTATTATACACCGGCTTTCGGCAGGTGAGAGCGTCATTATCATACGCAGGGCGCCGCAATGGTACTACATTAAAACCGCCGGTGGCGTTACCGGCTGGGTACTCCCGCAATCGATTGTGCAGTACAATTAACGTGGAACAACTGTACTGCTTATTTTTGAGGTAAGATGTCCTTTCTCTGAATTCTTTGCAGGTGCCCATTTATAGACTATCCCCATGAGCGTATACATGAATAAACCTGCACGCTTTATATGAAATCGGTTAAATTGCAAAAAAGCGATAGCCGTATTATAATGACAGTATGAACTTTACACGGAAACTGCCAATCGGTATACAGAGTTTTAAGGACTTGCGGGAAAAGGGCTTCCTGTATGTTGATAAAACGGAATATCTTTTTCGATTAGTAAACACCGGCAAGGTTTATTTCCTCAGCCGTCCGCGCCGGTTTGGAAAGAGTCTTTTTCTTTCAACACTCGCAGCATATTTTCTTGGGCAAAAAGACCTGTTTAACGGATTATACCTTGAGCAAGCGGAAGAAGAGCTTGCTTTACAGGAAAACCGCACTGCATGGCAGAAATATCCGATGCTGTATCTTGATTTTAACACGGGACAGTATGATACACTCGAAAGTTTAATAAGCCGTATTGAACTTTTTTTATCCCCACTTGAAAAAAAATATGCGATACCTTCTATTCAAGGCGATTTAGCACAACGGTTTGAAGAGATCATCAAGCAGATATACGAGACAAGCGGCACACAAGTAGTAATTCTCGTAGACGAATACGATAAACCCTTGCTGCAAACCATGGGTGTGAATGAAACACTCAATGAGCAATATCGTAATATTCTTAAAGCTTTTTACTCCGTCATCAAAACATGCGATGAACATATCCGGTTTGCATTCTTAACCGGCGTTACCAAGTTCAGCAAAATCAGTATTTTTAGCGATCTGAATAATTTAAATGATATCAGCCTATTGCCGAAATACGCCGGTATCTGCGGCATCAGCCAAAGTGAACTGGAAGCAACGTTTGCTCCTGAAATTGAAGCGCTCGCACAAGCAAATGAACTTACCTACGATGAAACACTCAAGCAACTCAAGCAAAACTATGACGGCTACTGTTTTGCGCAAGGCGCGGAAAACATGTATA
>CAJPTT010000137.1 GCA_905373565.1 uncultured Treponema sp.
CCCGCATTGCGGTATCAATTACAATGCCGATTTCCGGAGTATGCGCTGCCGTCGAGATGATATCCCAACGGGCTTTTTCAGGAACGAAGAAAATATTTTTCTCTTCGTAAGCATCGCGATCGTTCTCAAAACCGTCACCGTCGCTCACTAACTCAGCGTAGCGTTTTTCAAATGCAGATGAAATATACCGTAAAAAAATCAGTCCAATAATTACTTTCCGGTATTCGGCAGCAGGAATGTGTCCCCACAAGACGCATGCAGCATCCCAAATCTGTTTTTCAAATCCGATATTCGCATTGTTTTTTATCGGCATGAAAATGGCTCCTTTTTTGAGTTAATTTATCCCATCACACACTTTTCCACACATGCTGCAACATCGGACATGGGGGCAGGCGGTTCAAAGCGGGCAACGACCGTACCGTCCCGGGCAATAACGAACTTGGTAAAATTCCATTTGATTTCGGGATTGTTTTTATAATCGCTGTCGATCTTTTGAATAAAATCACTCAGCATTTCCGCCATCTTCCCTTCACCGAAACCTTCAAATTTCTTCTGTGATTTTAGATAGGTAAAAAGCGGCAGCGCATGTTCACCGTTTACATCCGATTTTTTCATCTGAGGAAATGTTGTGTGATAACGAAGTGTGCAGAATTGGTGAATTTCCGCATCGGTGCCGGGAGCCTGTTCTCCAAATTGATTACACGGTACATCGATTATTTCAAAACCATTGGCGTGGTATTTTTCGTATAGTTCTTCCAGTTCTTTATACTGCGGTGTAAATCCGCAGTCCGTTGCCGTATTTACAATCAGCAATACTTTTCCCTTGTATCGGCTGAGGGAAATATCATTTCCTTGTGCATCCTGCACCGAATAATCATAGATCATCATATACCTCCCAAAAATTGTATGGATTTTAGAATAATTATGTAAAATGTGCAATCAACAACCTCAACGCAGAATATCGCAGCTAAATCTGGAGAGAACCTCTAAAAGCTTGAGCTTTGAGAGGTTTTCAATATTCAGTGTTTTGCTCTTTTTAAAAGTTGTCTGCTTGCACAAGAGATTTATTTTTTTTATTATATCGTTTATGACAGCAGTATTAGTGTATTTTGATAAAGAGAAAAAAACACAAACACAGCTTTTTCTGGAAGCCTTAAAAGAGACTGCCCGAAATCGATGCGATGATCTTCGCATCCTGGATGGATATGCACTAACCGATACGGATCGGCTTAATATGTACGGATATATTGTGGTTTTTTGCGCCGAAAAACCGCTTTTTACGTCAAAACCTAATCTTGCCGTTGTAACTATTTTAAAAGATCATGGCCTTAAAGAAGGTTGTAAAGGCTGCGTTCTTACCGTAAGCCGTGGGCTATTTTCTGAAAAATTTACCCGAAATGTGATGAACGGATTAGAAAGCTGCGGCTTTATTATTGACTACTTCGATACTTTGCGAAATGCAGCGGATGCTCGCCGTGCGGGGGCAAATATTGGATAACAAGGCGGAAAACGGTCGGCAGGATAGCGAGGCAGGACGCAGAAATCGATCAGCTCATCAAGTTCCGGAAATAGAAGATTATTATAAGATTTTAGATATCTCTCCTTCTGCTTCGACCGCAGAAATAAAACGAGCATTTAGAAAAAAAGCTAAAGAATTGCATCCCGATATTCCGCATAATGTTCGGAATATCGGCGGCAAAAGAGCAAATGAGCAGGCTCTGATGCGGCTTATCCGTGCGTATGAAGCCCTGCTCGATGTAAAACGGCGAGCGGAATTTGATTTTTTCTACAATAAAACCGTGAAAAAAGGCGAAAGTTTCGATTACCGTACGTGGTTGAAAGAGCAGGCGGATCCCGAAAGCAGAGCTACACTGATCTTTTTTGATCTTTTTCATAATGCGGAAGATGAAGCGGTACGGGAATTTTTACGTCTCTGCTCGGAACATCCTTCGTTTTCGCTTCGCCGTTACTTTAGCAGAGGAGACTTTATGGATTGCGGTTTTGTGCTTGCAGAAGAACTCTATTTCCGCAATCACTATTATGAATCTTTTTTGCTGCTTGAACAAATTATCCGAGAAGAACGGAAAGATGCCTATTTCCGCCATTTTTTTCCGGAAGTGCTTATCTTAGCCCGTAAGCTTATCCGAGAAAAACTCATTTACACGCTTGCCGATGATTTGTTGCTTGATTGTTGCGAAGCTGCACTGGATTTTGGGTTGAGTAAAGCGGATAATGCGGAAATATTAAAAAAGATGGCGGAAATTTATTATCGGATGGGTGATTTTACTACCGGTGACGGATGTGCAGCGGCGTCGGTGCGGATGAACCCTCGCATCCGCGGTATAACAAAGTTGAAGAAAAACTATCAGGAGCAGCTTTGGCGGTAAAGATGTGCCGATTGATTTAAATGCCGATGATCGGTATATCTTGAAGCTGATGAGCTGTTCTAAAAAGGTAAGGATTATATGATACGGATTAAGACAAAGGAACAGATAGACGGTATCCGCCTATCCTGCAAGGCATTGGCGCGGCTTTTTAAAGAGCTGACCCCTCGTGTGAAGCCGGGTGTAACGGCTAAGGAACTGGATGACTTCTGCGTTGAGTACATTAAGAGCATCGGCGGCATTCCCGCATGGTATGCGGAAGACTTTCCCGGTGCAGCGTGCGTGTCTATCAACGAAGAAGTTATCCACGGGCTTCCCGATAAAAAGAAAATCGTACGGGAAGGAGATCTCGTGTCGCTGGATATCGGTATTGACCTTAACGGATACATCAGTGATTCGTGCGTAACGGTGCCGGTTGGAAAGGTGAGCCCCGAACGTGCGCAGCTTTTGAAGGTTACCACCGACTGTCTCTATGCGGGTATCGCCGCCTGTCAGGCAGGTAAGCGTGTAAATGCGATATCCCGCGTGGTGTACGATTTGGCCCGGCAGTATAAATACGGCGTTGTATATGAATACTGCGGTCATGGGGTCGGGCTTAAAGTACATGAAGATCCGAATATCCCGAATGTACCGGAGAGGGGAGCGCCGAATCCGCGGCTGGTACCCGGCATGGTGATTGCGATTGAACCGATGATCAACCTCGGTACGGCGGATGTTAAAACCCGCGCCGACGGATGGACGGTTGTCAGCGCCGACAAGTCCTGTTCCTGCCACATGGAACACACGGTTGCCATCTTTGAAGATCACACCGAAATTTTAACTCAACTTGCTCCCGGTGAAGTGTAAGTAAACGCGGCGCATAGTTATCATACGTTAATTGTAAGTTAAACAGAAGAAAGGCCGCTAAAAGGTGAAATTTTTAGCGGCTACTATTCTACTATTAAGGATAGTTTTGTTATTTTACCAATTCAAAGGCTGAGTATTCGTTGGTGCCGTCTAAACTGTTTATTACCGTGTATCCTGCAGCTGCTAATTTTTCCGCAACGGCAAAAGCGCGATTGCCGGAATAGCAGTAGGTTAGCACCGGTTTTCCCTTAGGTAATTGCGGAAGTAACTCAGCGATGGTATCCGCATTCCCCGATATCGCGCCCTTTAAATGCGAAGCGGCATAATCAGCAGGTTCTCGGGCATCAACCACGGAGTAGTTTCCCGTATTCACTAGCTCTTGCATCTGCTTTCCGCGAACATTTGTAACTTTGGTGAGCGACTTATAAGAGTAGCTGCCGACTCCATCCGCATTGAACAGTTTTTTGAATCCGTTCTTTTGTAAGATTTTAGCAGCGGCCATGCTTCGTCTTCCGCTTCTGCAAATAACGATAATATTTTTATCCTTGAGGTCGGCAATATCGCTTAGCTTGTTTTCGATATCGTTGAGTCTGATGTTGATTGCATAGCGAACGTGTCCTGCCTCATACTCGTGTTTTTCGCGCACATCGATAACAAGATATTGCTCTTTTTTCGCCTTGTCGTTCATAATGGTATCCAGTTCGGCGCCTTTCATATCCGTGATAGTTGAATCTTGCGTATTGTTTTTTCCTTCCTGCGTCATGCAGGCGCCTCCAAGCACTACAATACAAACTAATGCGTATATAAAGACGCGTATCTTTTTAAGATCAATGTTTCGATTGTACATTTTAAACTCCTTGCCCCTTCTAAAAACTTTGTAAACTTTAGCGGGTTCTTTCTATATGGCTGGGAATATACGGGAAAATAGAGAGATAGTCAATTAAGAGATAAGATGGCCGTTCTAAACTTTTCCTGTAAATGTCCGTTTGCAAACATAGCCGGTTTCTTCTATAATATAACGATAATGAGTATGCAAAAACCGTTCTACGAAAAATTCGTTAAAAAAACGTCTTCATCCCGGGCGCAAGATAAAGCTAATCAAATTCAGACAGAAGAAAATCGCCGGAATCAGCAATCAAAAGAACACTATCAAAAAACTTCCGGACGCAGTTCTGACCGGAGAAACGAGCAACATCGCGAAAAGCGAAGCAGTACGCCTTATACCTTTGGAAAACCGGTATTTTCCGAACTTACGTCAGAAGCAAAAAATATCTTAGAGCATTTCCCTGCCTTGTTGGATCGAATTTTACCGCTTGATGCAAAAAAAAAGCAACTGTTACCGCAGCATATTCATACGCTTTTCCATGAACTGACGGATGAACGGAGCAGCAGGAAAACGCACTATTTAAATGATCCGGTAAAGCTGTCGGCATACACGCACTATTATGTGTGGTGGAATTTAGTGCGGCTTACGAAACTCTTGCAGAATCTTGATATCCGGCTTGATGACGGCGATTATGCGGCAGATTTCGGTTCGGGGCCGCTCACTTTTGTCTGCGCTTTATGGATTGCAAAACCGGAGCTGCGGCAAAAACGGCTGACATGGTATTGCGTAGATATTTCCAATAAAGCACTCAGCTTTGGAGAAGAGCTTTTTTTAGCGCTCTGTGCATACACCGGTAAAAAGAACAACAACGGAGAAATTTCCTGGACTGTTAAGAAGGTATGCGGAGCATTCGGTACGGCATTGTCCGAAAAAGTATCGCTGGTAACGGAAGCAAATATGTTCAATGAAATATTTTGGAACAGTCCGCTCTCTCTTGATGACCAAGCCGAAAAAACGCACCGTACGGTTATGCACTATCTCAAGCCAGCCGGTTCGGTTCTGTTCATTGAACCGGGGATACCGCTTGCAGGCGAGTTTTTAAGCCTGTTGAGAACGGAATTTTTAGCGGCTGGATTTTCCGTCTATGCGCCGTGTCCCCATGCCGGAGTTTGTTGTTTCCCCAATCGTCCGCCCCAAGGCGGAACAAAAGCGCCGGTGGCTTTTCATAAATGGTGCCATTTTACTTTTGAAACGCACGATTCACCCGAAAATCTTCTCCGCCTTTCGGAAGCATCCCATTTGGGAAAAGAGCGTGCAAGTTTAAGTTTTTTATACGGCACGTTATCCTTATCTGCCATATCTTCCGGCACTGCACAGAGGGGGGCTTCCGATGGAATACCCGTGCGTATATGTTCGGATATTATCAAACCGGATCCGCACACCATCGGCAGATATGCCTGTTCGGAAAAAGGTTTTATGTTTATTACCGGGCATGCGTACAAAGAATCGGTGTTAAATACCGCCGTATCGGGCGCTCTGCTTGTTCTGCCGGAAGCGTCAGTGAAGCTTAATCAGCGGGATAAAAAGACGCATGCGCTGTTGGTAGAGGTGCTGTAAAAGTGGAAGGAAACGATTAGTTCGAAATTGCTATGGATACCATTATGGTTGACGCATTTATCGTTTCGTTCCCTGCGCATTCATCCCTCTCTTCGAGCTTTACTTACTCCAGCGCGCTTATATCGAGCCGGTCGAAGCCTTCCAGTAATGTGCGGGCGATGTTTTTCAACTTTGCAAGATCACCTTTTCGGGTGCTTTCGATATTCAGCGGCATAACGGGGTCGTGCAGGGATAAACGGAGCAGCATCCAGCCCTGTGCTTCTGCGCTTTTAAACGAAATACGCACCCCTTCATACGACTGTGGCAGTTCAAAGCCTGCTTTTTCGGCGCGCTCTTTAAATGCTTGCAGGATTGACGTGCCGTATTCTTTAAAATCTTCTCCGTGTATCTTAAAGCGCAATTCCGTTTCTTCTACCATCGGGGGAAGCTTTTCAATCAGGCTTTCGATATTTTTTCCTGCGTGCTTTGCGTTCGCGAGTGCCGTTACCAGCTTTACGGCAAGGAAAGCGCCGTCATCGAGGTAGTAATTGTCTTTCAGCGCGCCGTGTCCGGACGTTTCCATCGCCAGCGGACTGGTAATCCCCTGCTCATTCAATTCGCGGCATTTGTTGATTACGTTTTTGTAGCCGCGCATATACCGCAGATGGGTAAGTCCCAGCTCCTGCTCAAGGAAGAAGGTGAGCCGGTTGGAAGTTACCGAATCGGTAACGATGGTACTGTGCGGATAGTCGGGTGCAAGGATTGCCGCCGTCATTGCGATAATTGCATCGCGGTTGACCTCCGTTCCATCAGACAGCACTGCCGACATACGGTCAACATCCGTGTCGAAAATCAGACCTAAATCGGAATGGCTTTGCACGGCAGCGGTTTTAGCCGCTTCCATCGCCGCCTTGTTTTCGGGATTGGGAATGTGATTGGGAAATGTACCGTCCGGCTCAAGAAAGCGGCTGCCGCTGGTAT
>CAJPTT010000138.1 GCA_905373565.1 uncultured Treponema sp.
CTTAACCTGCATTTGCGGCTTGTCCGCAATGTCAGGTTGAAGCGGGTGTTAGACGTCTTTCATTTATCTTGTACTAATAATCTTAATTCTTTTTCCATAACAAATGAGCTTCCTAAAACAAAGTACATATCCACGCTAGTGCGGCGCAAATCGGAATATATATAATGTAATGCATAACATGTGTTTTCCAATTATATCCAAATAAATGCGGACCTACGATATCCTTAACTTCCGGATAAAAATGAGGAAAGAAATTTGAATGACAGAGAAGAACCCAATCGAAAAACACAATATCGAAAGTTTCCATTCCGTAAAGCATAATTAAAAATCTTATGAAGAACTCGATAAAATTAAAATTATTATGAATTCCGTCCCATGCTCCAAGTATAAATGCACCAAAAAGGATAAGAAAAGCAATTGCAATTATAATCCAACCGATTATATGGGCACCGTGAAATCTTTCTTTTCGGTCAGGAACAGCATCATAAACCTCTTTGGGGGCTGAAGAAAAAAACTTCTTGTTTTGAACAAAAGCCACTCCTCCATACAACAAAAGAAAATAAAACACCATCAGCATAAGAGTTGTTATCATTGTTATTGCCATTTGTTATACACCTTATTTATTTGTATTATATTTTAAATTAAAAAACTAGCGGATCCATGAGAGCGGCCAACTAACATTCTTTCTTAAACAGATGAATTTTCTGCTTCACGAATACAAATCCCTTTTTTTTATATTCAAATACATTCCTGTTTGTATTGTTATTTAATAATAAACTGCATATCTACAAAATCAAATTGAATTATATGGTTATAGAAAAAAACATTACCAAGCCCATTTAGTTTCATCATATGAGATTGTGCTCCTTTATTAAAACCAGAGCCCTTTATTGTTGAATAAGCACCATTCATATTGTTGTAAATAATCTCACCTATTTTTATATCATTATAAGAATACATTACTCTTGGTGTAATAGGAACTTTATCTTTATAGCCATATCCATAATTTGAATAATCATTTATATCATATTGTTGATTTCTATCTCCAAAATTATGTCTTGGAGTAAACCCATAATTACCTGTATCAATCATTCCGAATTCAGGTTGTCCTCTATATTCAAAATAAATATCAAATTCATCATTAGGACTTTGATACATTTTTAAAGCAGCACCATCAAGTTTTTCGTCATTTAAAATAATATATTGATTGATAAAGTCTATTGTAACTCTGTCATAATTCAATAGAAATTCAGCTCCGATAACTCCATCAAAAGTTTCACTAACATTAGGATCATATCGCAGAGAAATGTCTCCAAAAGATACGGAAGCTAGATAATTAAGATTATAATTAGACCATTCGTTTTTTAAATATTGAGCAACTTCTTTTTCTGAAGAATGATTCTTTATCAGCTCTAGTTCATTCTGTTTGATATATTCAACTACTTTTTGTATGAAATTATCTTCAGTCACATTAATCTTTTCTAATAAAGAATAATAAAACCAGTTCCGTGTAGAGCCTGAATCTAACATTACATATACGTCATTATTCCCTTCTACTTTTAAAACAGGTTTTCCCAAACAACCATAAAAATTCATTGTAAAAGGAATTCGTGAATCTGTTCGCTCACGATTTAATTCTTCTTTAGCTTTAGAGTAATCAAATTCTCTTTGTGTTAACTGTTCGGTCAATATTTTTCCATCATAACTGAGTTTTTTACCGTCGGAATTATTTTTACAAGAAATTAGTAGTGAGCAATATACTACTGTTAGAAAAAATATTTTTTTCATTAATCTTCCTTTTTATAAAATTTTTATAGTTTATATTATATTTTTGAAACCATTTTTCAATCGCCTCTTTGTTTTACTTGATTTTTTTCTTCCGTGCCAGCTTTAATACAACCGCTTCCTACTTTGCCCTAATAAACAAAAAATATCCAAGCCATTGGCTTGTGCGTATAACACCCTTTCGACCTTTCCTCATAATATCACACAAAGACCTTATCTGCAATCTAAACTGATACGGAACAGAAAATCGCATCTTTCTACCATAATTATTTACCGGGATAAATCAGTAACAAGCAGATTAGGCCTATCTTCACTAAACAATCCAAAGAAAAATCACATTCGGTCTATAGGACTTTGAACGCCTAGACTTCCGCGATTGAGGACGTGGGTGTAGACCATAGTGGTTTTAACATTGCTGTGGTCAAGAAGCTCTTGGATGGTGCAAAAGGGTATAGTCGGCTTTAATACCCTTTGTTACGGTGCGGCATGTGAGAATTAACTCTCCGCACGAATAAAAGCTGTTTGACATTCAAAATGCAAAAAACGTTTAACTCACAGAAGTTGTTTTTCTAATTTTAATTGTACCGCCGATCTTAATTTTCGAATAACTTTTAAATCTGCTAATAATATGATTTATTAATGTTTGTGTCGCAATTTTTCCGATCATTTCGCGTTGTACATGCATCGTTGTCAAGGGAACCGACGCTATGGAAGATAAATATATATCATCAAAGCCCGCTATTTTTATATCATCCGGAATTTTATACCCGGATTCCAACAGTGCTTTCATTGCACCGATCGCGACGATGTCGTTATCCGCAAATAAAATACGAGGGATCCTTTTACCGCTGCGGATTATTTTGAGCATTGATTCATAACTCCCGCTGACGTTTGCATCTATCAAAAACATTTTGTCGTCATTAAAATCGAAATTAAATTCTTTTGCATAAGTAAAAACGGCATTTTTTCTTTCTATGAAATTAACAGCTTCAGGCAGACCATGCAGATATCCGAAATCGGAGTCGTTGCATAACGCAAGATGTTTTAATACGGTATATACCATTTCTTCGTTATTCATAGTGATGGAATTGCACTGATACATGGGCATTGAATTATCAATCACGATGTATGGTCGCGTGAGAATATCCAAGTACTTGAAATCGTATTGCCCGAGTTCGGTTCCTATAACGAAAACGCCGTCATAATTTCCGCCGTTTATTTCCATAAGAGCCTTTGAAAAATCATTTTTTGCGACGACGATATTTAAATTGTAGCCGAAATTACTACATTCCGTCTGTACGCTGTCCATGATTTTCGAAACGAATCCCGCATTTTGTTCAACAAAATATCCCGATTTGAGCACTTTCAAAAAACATAAGTTTTTATTCTTTTTTTTTGTCGGGGCTTGACGGAGCGTATAACCGGTTTTCGCTATAAGCTTTTCTATTTCGCGTCGTTTTTTATCGCTTACCCCTTCTTTTTTGTTCAGTACTACTGTCGTTCATGCACATCCTATTTTTGCGAGTGCATTTTCTACAGCGCAACCATGCGCGCTTGACTCCCGCCTCATTGCGGAAACGTATTTTATTTTAGGTGAAATAATAAATATTCCCTATTTTATCATGGGGTCAAAAAAATTGGCGGATGCGGTATCGGATGCGGTTGTACATAACACTGCCGTCCTTTTGGAAAATCACGGGGCATTATGTGCCGCCAAAGATTTGTTGCATGCGTTTGACGGCATAGACTTGATGGAACGATTGGCGCAAATGACAATCTTTAGACGCTTTATCGACAACAGCCACATAATGACGGAAGCTCAGTGCAAAGAGATTGCGGCCGTTTTTAAATTACACTGAAAGGAGTTTTGCATGTTGATTGGAATAAAACCTTGCATCGGACCGGAATTATTAAAAACGCTGGCACAAATGGGGCACGGAGATGAATTGGTTTTAGCGGATGCATACTATCCCGGACATACAATGGGTAAAAGATGTATAAGAGCCGACGGCATAACGATTCCGCAACTGCTGGAGGGAATATTACCCCTTATCACACTTGATACCTTTGTAAAAGATTCTGTGGTAATGATGGCTCCGGTCGAAGGAGATACCGCCGATCCTGAAATCGAAAAAAACTTTATGGCGATAATCAAAAGTTTCCGTACGGAAGCGCCCGACGTTACCAAAATTTCCCGTGAAGAATTTTATGAACGCTCAAAAAATGCTTATGCGGTGGTTATGTCGAGTTCGTGTGTTAAATACGGCTGCATTATACTTAAAAAAGGAGTGCCGCTCGGTGCAGAATAATAACGGTATGAAATTATTCATCAAACAAATAAGGAGGTTTGTGATGAAAAAGTTTATAACGGTTTGTATGTCGGTTGTTTTGTTCCATGCGATGATTTTTGCCATGGGGCAAGGGGAAAGTGCTTCTGCGGCAGGAGAAAAAACCTCTCCCGTTGCAGGAAAAAAGGTTGCCTATATTTTAAATCTTGCATCCAGCGATATTTTTCAGCTCTGTGCCAACCAATGCGTCAAAACGGCAAAAGCGCTCGGGATGACCTGTGATGTGTATTTTTCAAACGGCAATGATTCGACGTGGCAGGATTATATCAACGTGTGCGCAGCAAAGGGCTATGACGGATTATTCGTATCGCACGGCGGACAGAATTATTCTTACACGTTCTTGACCAAAGTGTTACAGCAGTATCCGAAATTGAAAATCGTAACATTCGATACGCAGTTTCGCGATACGAGCGGAAATGTAAAGACCATACCGGGTGTGACGCAGTTTTTCCAAGATGATGCGGGATTTGCGACATCGCTACTTGATTTTATATGCGACGATCTGTATCCGGATAAAGTTGCAAAAGGCGAGCCCGTGAAAGTGTTAAAAGTTTGGGTTGGTCCTAATTATATAAGTCCGTTTGACAGGCGTGAAGTCGGCTATGCCGCATTCGAAAAAACCGGAAAGATTAAAACGATAGAAACCATCGGCCCGACCGATTTAAATAATGCCGAATCGTCGATGACCAGTGTAACCGCTTCGACGTTGGCAAAATATAAAGCGGGTGATATCGATGCAGTTTGGGTAACCTACGATGCCTACGGAAGGGGCGTATACAAAGCGATCATGGAATCGGGAATGAACATACCGATGGTGTCCGTCGATATTTCCAATACGGATATTCAATATATGCAGGCAAAAAAATCCGTTTGGAAAGCCTGCGCATGTACTGACTTCAAAGCAAACGGAGAACAGGGAATTCGATTGTTGGCGCTTGAAATGAATAATGATTACGACAAAATCGTAGATCCGGTAACGGGAAAGCAAACTGCATGGTGGGAAATGCCCTGTTCCGTTATCAAGCAATCGGATTTGACGCCGAATACTACATTGGAAAATTTATATGATGTAGCCCCCAAGTCATATGGCGCCGTCAAAAATCTATCGACCAGCGATTGGCTCGTAAAAGCCATCGGGTATTAAATCGGTCGTTTACCGATTTATCGGATAAATTAGGGGCATCGTTAAAACCGAATTTTTAAAGATGCCTAGAAAAAGAAATCGTGTGCTGTCCTTCGGATTCGGAAAACCGTAAAAAGGACAGCACCGATCGCCGACTTGATAGAGGAATCTTTCATGAACGATACGGTTTTGGAAGCGAAAGATATATCTTTAATATTTCCCGATGTAACGGCACTCTCTCACGTGAATTTTTCAATTCTGACAGGAGAGATACACGCGCTCGTCGGTGCAAACGGTGCAGGAAAATCATCGCTTATGAAAGTGCTTGCCGGTGCAAAACCTACATACACGGGAGATATTTTTCTCAACAATAAAAAAATAGAAATACGTTCTACCGCCGCTGCGAAGAAATTCGGCATACAAATAGTGTATCAGGAAGTCGATACTGCTTTGATAAATTCTTTATCCGTCGCGGAAAATATCATGTTAAACGACATGGTTATGAATATGAATCATAAGCAGTTCATTAATTGGAGTGCGATTAATAAATCCGCTAAAGATATGCTGAATCGTTTGAAAATAGATATTGACGTAAAAAAACAAGTGCAAACGCTCAGCTTGGCGCAAAAGCAGATGGTTTTAATAGCACGCGCAATTCAAAGTTCATGTAAGTTTTTGTTGTTGGACGAACCAACTGCTCCTTTGAGTACGGCAGAAACGGAGGACTTGTTTGCGATAGTACGCAATCTTGTCCGGCAAGAAAATATTGCGGTCGTATTTATCAGCCATAGGATAAACGAAATCCTTCAAATATGTACAAAATACACGGTGATGCGGAATGGTGAAATAGTTGCCAACCATCCGGTAACGAGTCAAACATCAACAAAGAGCGTTATCGAAGAAATGCTCGGCAGACCGTTTGAAGAAGAGGATCGGGTACGGCAAAGAAATATAGGTGATAAAGCTTTTATCGTAAATAATCTTACCGAAAAAGAAGATAAAATTAAAAACGCGTCGTTATATATACGCAAAGGTGAAATTATCGGGATCGCGGGACTTGTCGGTGCAGGAAAGTCGGAATTGTGCAAGACAATATTCGGCGCATTAAAAAAGAAATCGGGGACGATAATGTATAACGGTAAGTATTTAAAGATACGAAATCCGTTCGATGCCGTTAAGTACAATATTGCACTTGTCCCCGAAGAGCGAAGAAAAGAAGGGGTTTTGATAAACGAAACCGTACATTTCAACTTATCGGCTGCAAATTTGGAAACATTTTGCAGGGGTTCTTTTATAATTAAAAAACTTATAACTCTTAAGTAAGTAATCAAAATTAAGCGACAGTATACGAATATTTAATGAACAAGT
>CAJPTT010000139.1 GCA_905373565.1 uncultured Treponema sp.
CCTTAAACGTTAGGGTGTTTTTTACAGTTTTCCGTTTTAAATCCTTTTTAGAATATGTTTTGCACGTCCATTCGGTTTCGGAAACTTTTGTCCATTGCATGTTTGTATATGATGCGCTCATTGCCTGAGAATAGCTGATCAACTTTTCTTGATTGTAAACGACACAGATATCATAATAGTTATTATCAAAATGAAGCTTACCGGAGTACGAGCCGTAAAATTTCTTTATCGCTTCAGCATCAGTTACCGTCGACGCGGTATATTCGATTTTTATATGTACCGTATATATTTTTTTCAAGAAGAAGTAGCAGCAATTAACTAAGAGGTAATTTTTAACTAAGAATTGCATGATGGATGGCAAGGGGGTAAACTTGAGGGTAAACTTGAAACAGCCCGAAACTTACTTACCATGGGATTATCTATTGAAGATATTGCAAAGGCTACAGGCTTAACCGTACAAGAAGTAAAAGCGATTAAATAATTGATAACGGGGAACTGGGGAATTTAATTAACCATTACAAATTATCCATATGATTACACATTACCACTAAAAACCAACCCTCTATCCCACTAATACTTGACAAGTTTCTAGAACTTTGAATTATTGTATGTAACCGAACGGGACATGTGTAGGGCGCAAAAAGTATGGAAAATCCGTTTATTACAAAGAAGCTGCGCAAAACAAAAGCGCGGAACATGATTATTAGTATTCTATCTCACGATAAAGATAAGGCTTTTTCCGCAGAAGAACTGCACGAAGCGTGCGGAGCCGAGTTGCAAATCGACTTATCGACGGTATATCGCACCATGCACACGCTTGCCGAATCCGGTTTTATAACAAAAAGCGTACATCCCGACGGAAAGGCTTATTTTCAGCTTGCCTCTCAGCAGGGGGCGGAACATCATCACCGCATTGTATGCAGCAGGTGCAAGGCTTCGGCTGATATTGCCGTTTGCCCGCTTCACGATTTGGAAGGGCAAATATTCTCGGAAACGGGTTTTACGATGACCTCGCACAGCATAGAACTTACCGGCCTTTGTCCTGTCTGCAAGGCCGAAGAAGAAGCGCAGGCTTCGCAAACGGAGATTGCAAAACAGCGCTCAATTCGCAAAAACGGCATTCTTGGGCATTTCTAAAAATTAAATCAATTTATTCTTTTGTGCTGCGGCATAGAGTTTTGCATTCCACACATTGCGGAAAATAAATTTATCCCGCACACTGTTTTCCGTCATCGTCTCCATACGATTTTGCAGCGCTTTAAACGAACGGCTTAAATAACCGTTTGCAGTATCGGAGGTATTACCTTCCTTACGCAGAACCGCATCATAGCAAAGATATGAATACATGGAAGCATGCATATCATGGTAACGAAGCGATTCCCGTGCAGCTTCTTCAAGCTGCCGAATATAGGTTTGGGCATCGTCTTCCAACGATCCGAAGGCAAGCCGGAAACGGTAATAACTGTCCATAGCGGTGTAAAATACGTGTATTGCAGGCTTGCCGTATAAACGTCCCCACACCAATTCTTCCGCAAGGGCAAAACCGCTTTGGTACGGTTCAAGCACGGCGGTAAATGCTTTGGGCATAACCTGTATCCGTACACGTTCGTCGTGAAGGATAGGGGCAAGCAAAAATGATTCAATTAAAAACAAAAGCGCATCAGGCGCTTTATCGAGGTTTGCAATAAGAATCGACTGCGCTTTACTTATTTGTCCTTTTTGGGATAATGCCCTCGCATACCAAATTTTACAAAGAGGCACCCATTCTTGAAAATGAGTCGAAGCCGCCTTTTCCGCTTCTTGAAATAAAAGTTCCGCTTTGCCGTAATCGCCTAATTGCAATGAAACCCGCCCCTGCATAAAAAGGCACGGTATCTTTTTCGGCGGATCAAAATAATCTACCGTTGCCTGTAATAAGTCGGTTAAACAATTTGATGCAGCATGTAAATTATTCTGTAAAAAATAACCGATGCTCAGGTTAAGCAATGCTTCGCAGATAAAACTGCTGTCTTTAAGAGTTTCGGCAATATCAAGCGCATATTGAAAATACGTTACGGCGTCTTCTATTTTATTTTGCGATAGGTGCAAGAAAGCAACGCAAGAAAGTGCGCGGTATTCGCCGGCAGGAAACGCATGCGCTTGGACGGAACTGACGGCCTTTTTTACTGCATACACCGCTTCGCTACTATTCTTTTGTGTGCTGATTTTTAATGCCTTTTGATAATTCTCGAGTGCTCCGAAAAAAATCGCAGACCGAAAGGTGTTGATATCGATTTGAAGAATTTCTTTATCGGAATATTTATGGAAAAAATAGTGCAGCATAAATTGATCTTCCGGATCACATTGCAGTGCCGAAAAAATATCTTTCAGGTTCTCATCGGGGCATAACATACCCTTTTTATATTTATCCCGGAGGAAATTCGCTATATACGTTTTTACCTGATCTTTTTCGATTCCGAGCCGCCGTTCCAACTGCCCCACAGCGCATTTGCTTGCCGAATATATATCGGTTTTTACTTCGATAATACCGGCAGCATACAGCCATTCATATAAACTCGTGATAAACGGACTATTTTTATGCAATGAAAGAAAAAACTCCGGCATTTCATCTTCAAATATAAACAAGGACGCGTATACCGTAAGATATGCAAGCCATAAAAAATCAGCCGACAAGCCGTCAAGATTCATCGATTTTTCCGGCATAAGCTCGATATGGGCGGTAATGGGAAGCATCATACGCAACCATTTCGCCTCCTCCGTTTTCTTTTCGGTATGCACAATTGTCAATTCGCCGATATGATAGCTTGTTGTAAATACACAAAAATAGAGTTTTGTATATAACAAGAATGCATCGATAAAATAATCGGGATAGTCGGAGCAAAATCGATTCCGGCGGAAATAATACTGCACGTATTTTACTTCGTCGTATTGTGTTTTTTCGTCTTTCGAAAGCCCTGCCGCTATTGCTTGGTCGGTCAGCGGGTGTAACAGCATAAAATGATATAGCGCATGTATCCACGTAACAGCATCGGGCAGATAGATGCTGTACGGCTGTTTCTCCGTTTGGGATGTAACCGTTTTCGGTATAAGAAAATCAGCGCAATAATAGAGCTTGATGCCGGCTGCATATTCAAAACGGATATAGGAGTGCAAAAGCCGTTTCGCTTGCGGAGAGGCAAAAAAACTACGACTCGGTACCGGCTGCATTTTATACGCGGTAAAGTGATCCGTAATAAAATCTTCCGAGTCGGTATCTTCGCAGCAGTCAATAATGATCCGATAGTCTACCAGCCGTCTTTTATATACGCGCAGTAAATCGGCTAAGTTTTGTAAAAACAAATAAGCGGAAAACATCGGAGCGATTTCGGTACTGCTAAAGCAATAAATTGAAGCGCACGAAATCTTAAATGAAGACGCTCCGTTTGCTTCGGCCGATTCCGTTACAGCATCGAATAATTTTTGTATTTCAAACGGAGCAATTCGCAAGAGCTGCCGTTCATAAGGAATTTCAAAATAGATACAGAGCATAACAACCTCGTTCCCACACTATATATCGGTTCTTTTTTCCGATCCGATAAATTAAGGTAACATTATGCGACGATGTAAAAAACAATCTGATGCTGTTGCCTTTAGACTTTGTAGACCTTTCGGAAAAATTTTACTATACTGTACGGATGAATATAAAAAATAAACGAGATTACTTTTTACCGCTTATGCTAACCGTTGCGGTTATCGCACTTGACCAACTAACCAAGTGGCTGATTATTATATTGATTGAACCGTGGTCTGTCGGCGCATCCTTTTTCGGCGACCTTTTACGAATTGTCTGCGTTTACAATACCGGCGCGGCCTTTAGTTTAGGAAGCGGACTTTCTTCCGTTCTGCGCTTTATCGTTATGGCCTGTATCCCCGCCTGTTTTATTGCGGGCATCTGTGTGTTCTATTTTAAGTCGGAATTTACACAACTGCAGCGCTGGTTTTTAGGCGGTATTATCGGCGGCGGAATAAGCAACTTACTCGACCGTTTTTTTAGAACGGAAGGAGTTGTTGACTTTATCGACGTTAAATTTTTCGGCCTTTTCGGTTTAGAACGATGGCCTACCTTTAACATCGCAGACGCCGCTATTGTGATTTGTGCAATCGGGCTTTTTGTTACCATGTTACTGCAGGAATGGAGCGGTAGACGAAAAAACCGTGATATGGCACGGGAGAACTAAATGCATAGCATTATTCTTTTCCTCATTATCGGAATAGTGGTAAGCCTCATTCTTATCGTCGGCTGCAGCGCCGTATGTGCCGGAATCATTATTTTGGCGGCAAAACTGATCAATACACGCATCTTAGCTGTGTTGCCGTTTTCGTTTATTGCCGGAATAGTGGTGTCGTTTTTCTTTTACGGTAAGATTATGAAGAAACTAATGAATAAGTACGGGCCGAATAAACGAAAATAAGCTTTTAAAACGGGGCGCTTGTATTGATGCTCGTCTAATACCCGTCGGACATCTGGCGGTTCAAATCTTTCTGACACAGCTCTTGATAAACAGGTGCACGGGTTTTCAGTTCTTCTTTAACAGCCTTGCTGAACGGCATATAGCGCCAAAATACATTCCGTACTTCCTTATCAAGTTTCTGAATGCCTTCGCTTTCCTTGGTCATCCAGATCAGGTAGTCTTCGATAAAGTATTCTTTTACATCGCCTTTTAGCTTTTGAGCTTGGAACCATTGATAATAGTTACCGGTTAAACCTTCTTCCATCCAATAGTAAGAAGCCTTTTCTTTTGCAACCTGCCATCGAAGATCAGCCGTTGCCGTCAACAGTGCATTTTTTAAACTTTTTGTATACATCGGAATCGCAATGCGTCCTCGGCTGGTTACGCGGTTATACCGATCGAATGGTTCCCAGCAAAAACCGATGTCGCCGTAGGATGGAATGAGGACAACAAACGGCGGTATCCTATTTAGCTGAGAGCGGTACTGGCGGCAATACGCTTCGCAGTCAATACTTTCAATCCACCGCATAATTTCCAATACGTTTTCCCTGATACCGATTTCGTTTGGTGTGCAGCGGAAAAATTCACGCGATAAAAGAGGGAAGTGATTTCCTTGCCGTCCGCAAGTCATCTTAACCATTTGCCGAACGGTATCAAGTTCCGTATTTACATCAGAGACATTCAGTTCGCCGTCGCCGCTCGCCTCGATTTTTTCCTTTAATGAACGGACATCGTCATCTACGCGATGGTATTCATTCAAAAAGTTGGTCAACTCTTTATCCAACGCCAGAATACGCCGGAGGCTCTCACCGAGATCGCTTATATTGCGCTTTTGTATTTCGGTAAACGGAGCTTTTATTCCCGTAAAACCGGTAAGGTTGTCATGCACAAACAACTCATGTATTTGACTTTTTACCAAGTCCTCCGCGCTTGAGCGTTCATCGGATTTTGCACGGAGCAAATTTTCGGCACTTTGCAATTTTCCCTGCGCTTTACTCAGAAGCTGCTGAAACTGGGCTGAAATATTTTTTTGCTTTGACCGCACCTCGTCAGTGGATGAAGGATTAATCAATCCGACGGCAATGTCATGGAACCATTCATCAAGGTAGTAAATAGGTTCGTTATAGGAATTTTCGTCGATAATCTTTGCAAACGTATCTTTTTGTTCGGCAGTCAAAAGCGTCGGCAAAACGAGTCCGTCGCGCAGCGCATATTTTTTTTCGGTAGCGGCTTCATCCGTCGATAATTTTAATACAAGTACGGAAATAAACTGCCAATAGTTGGTGACAAGCTGCTGGCGGTATACGGTGCGGTCTTTCTGGTCGCGTGTGGTAAGATATTTTGTAAGCGTATTATGCAGACGTTGAGCGGTTTCACCGCAGTTTTTTAGCACTTTTTTATAAAAATCCGCAGAATCGAAATAGGTATGCGGTTTCTCATTATAAAAACGTTCAATTTTAGGAAAAGCTTTAACGGTCAGATCAACCCTTGCAGGGCTCGGTTCTAAACTGCCGGAGGCTTGCGGAGAGGCCGATAAGAGAATGTCATCACTGATATCATCAAAGAGATCAAGCGGCGACGCAGGTGCGGAAGGCGCTACGGGAATATCTTCCAATAAGGCTGCAAGATCAGGATCAAGGTTTGATATATCCATACGCGGTGCTCTTCCTATCTTTTGTTTATTTTTGCGTTATTTGGAGGTGAGGGGAATTGAACCCCTGACCTCTTGCATGCCATGCAAGCGCTCTAGCCAACTGAGCTACACCCCCAAAAATTAACGAAGCGATTATGAAGGAAATTTTATTTTAGGTCAACCCCTCGCAAAACGCTGTGTTGCACGGCACGCGTTCAATTGACCAATGACAGCTTTTTTCGTACATTATAATAATGAATATAAATTATGACATTATCGTTATCGGCGCAGGCGCGGCGGGTATGGCTGCGGCGCAATATGCGTGTAGATCAAACTTAAAAGTATTGGCGCTGGAAGAAAAAGCGCCGGGCGGACAGGCTATTTTAATCGATTCGCTTGAAAATTATCCCGGATATGCGGAACCGGTTAACGGATTCGACTTTGCTGAAAATATG
>CAJPTT010000140.1 GCA_905373565.1 uncultured Treponema sp.
ACTTGAGCGGCTGTTGCCGACCAATTCTCACCGATTTCAACAGGATAGGATTCGCCGCGCAGCCGAAGAAACGCAGTTATGGGAAAATACCTGCATCCGCTGCGGGGCATATCCGCTTGTGCTTCCGTACAACGGCAATACGGTAAAGATCTTAAATCAATTTTTTTTAACCGGCAAATACGGCATTCATCCCATTAACCGGTACCGGCAGTCGGCGGATACGATACTATGAGCGGCATATTGATTCCTCAGCATATCTTTGTCGGTGATACGGCGCAATTCTTTTTTTTACTATCCGAACAAGAATATAAGGCTTTAACCGGCCATGGCTTTACTGTTGATATCCCCATTCCGCTCAAAAACATTACGCAAAACAACGCAATGACAATCAACGAAATCCGGATTGTTACACGGGAAGCAGGGCACTATCTCGCTATTACTTTTGTTCCATGGGAAACGGGAGATATTGAATTTCCCGATCTTACTTTCTTACAACTAAAGAATAAACTTCCGGCAATCTCCGTCTCTTCGCTTTTGGGAACCGGTGAACGGATAAGCCTCCAGCCGCCGAAGCCGCCGCTGCTGCCTCCGAGAACCGATTTTTTATTATACGGTGCAGCTATCGTTGGCATCGGTTGTCTTGCGGCTCTCGGCACCGCATCGTGGGTACTGCTTAGAAAACTAGGAAAAAAAACACACAATACACCCAAAAAGCGACTTGCCGCACTGCGTAAACAGCTAAAACGATTATATAAAGACGCACGAAAGATTCAAAAACACTTACCGCCGCACGACACTGCTTTCGGTATCGACCCGATTTTCACAAACGCAATCGCTGATGTAGAGACGTGGTATGCAAACATTGACCGTTGTCTCCGCGAATATATACACGCCTTATGTACGGACACAACCCTTGCAGCTCCGCCAAAAGATGAAGCGTATTTTTTGAGCGCAACCTACACCGAATTGACGGAAATTCTTATGAAAGTATTTGCACCGAAGCGGGAAATAACCGATTTGTTTTGCATTTTTTACGCTAGGCTGGAACGCCAGCGCTTCGGCAGCAGCCCTGCCGAATTGATCCGCAATTACACAGCCGTCTCGCAGGATATGTTGAAGCAGCTCCCGCGCATTGCCGAAAGAACGATGACATTGATGACAGAATGTCAGTAACGGCAACCCCACACTCAAGCACCGAACCTTACGCTCCTGCCTTTTTCATTTGCTCAAGGTTTTGCTTCATCGCTTTTTCGACCGCGCGGAGGATGTTTTCGTAGCCGGTGCAGCGGCACAGGTGTCCGGAGATAAGCTTACGCAGCTCCTCCCGTGTATACAGCTTTCTGCTGCCGACAATTTCTACCGCCGTCAGAATAAGGCCGGGGGTACAGAAGCCGCATTGAACCGCTGCTTCATCGATAAAGGCCTGCTGCACCGGATTGAGTTCTCCGTTTTCGCCCTGCAAGCCTTCGACCGTCAAAATACTCTTGCCGTCCGCCCAGACTGCAAGGTAAATACAGCTATCGACGGACACTCCATCCACCAACACGGTACAGGCACCGCACTCCCCTACTTCACAGCCCTTTTTAACACTGGTTAACGCAAGCCTATTGCGAAGCGCGTCGGCAAGCGATTCCCGAACATCAACGGCAAGCTCGCGTTGTTTCCCGTTTACCTTCATACTAATAATTTTTAACATGCCTACACCTCCTGCCGCTCGACAGCTTTCCGTAAAGATCGCACCGCTATTTGCTTAGCGGTATTAACTCTGAACGCTTTTGACGCGCGCCACGAGTCACGGGGATTGATATCCGTGAGAAGCACTTCCTGCAAGCCTTCATATAATGCATCATTGATTTCTTTACCGGTCAAAAAAGCCTCGGTATTTTTACAGCGGAGCGGTACCGGAGCGGCAACACCGAAGCACATACGCACCTCGTCGATTTTTAAGGCACCGTTTTCCCGTTTGGTTTTTACGAGGGAAGCGCAGCTCAGGTTCGCAATATCCATCGCATTACGCATCGCGTATTTAATGTAATCGCCGGTAAAGCCTTCGTAGTCCTTCTTTTTAATGAGGAATGAGGTTACCAACTCGCCTTTTTGCAGCACAACCTTTCCGGCGGAGACGTAAAATTCCTGCACGGGAACCAACCGTACTCCGTCCGGGCCGGTAATTTCGACAACCGAGTTATAGCACTGCTGACTCGGCGCGGTGTCGGCGCTGGTTACACCGTTGGAGATATTTCCTCCTGCCGTTCCCATATTCCGTATTTGAGGCCCGCCGACCTGATCGGCCGCATAGCCGAGCATCGGTAAGTGCTTTTGCACGATGGGACTTCCGGTTAATTCGCTAAAGACCGTCAGCGGCCGGATGCGGATCGTACCTTCCTCATCTATGCTCACACCGCGCAATTCGGGGATGCCGAAAATAGACACGACATTCCGTCCGGCAAGTTTACCTTCCCGCATTTGAATCAGCACGTCGGTGCCGCCGGCAAGGATAACCGGATTTTCGGTACGGACTAAGGCGCTTACGGCATCGGCGATGGATGTCGCTTGATAAAAACTTTCCATATCGTACATATTAGATTACCTCCTTCAGCAGCCCGCTCTCGCTGAACGCTTCAAAAAGCCGCTGAGGATTAAGCGGCAGCTTGTTAATGGCAACGCCCGTCGCATGGAGCAGCGCATTGCGGATTGCCGGCGGCTGCGAAATAATCGGCGGCTCGCCCAGTGATTTATTCCCGAAGGGGCCGGTGGGGTCGGCATTTTCGATAAACAGCTCGTGTAAGTCGGGAAGATCCATCGCCGTCGGCAGCTTATAGTCCAAAAGGTTCCCGTTCAGCAGCTTGCCTTTATTATCGTAAAGCATCTGTTCGGCGGTCGCAGCGCCGAGTCCCATTCCCATGCCGCCGTGTACTTGAGCTGCCGCCAGCTGCGGATTGATAAGCGTGCCGCTGTCGTGCAGGTTCAAAATATTCAGTACCTTGATTTTGCCGACCGGGATATCAACCTCAATCTCAACAAAGGTTGCGCCGAACGAGAAGCAGTTATCGGTACAATGCGACGTTTCTTCTGCGCTGAGGTGATTGGATTCCTTCATACTGTAACAGCTTTCCATTGCGACCTCTTCCAAGGTGAGCCGCTCTTCACCGGTACTGCGGACAATAATTTTTTCATGCTGCAGATCAAGTTCATCGGCCTTCATATCGAGCATCCACGCCGCATAGTCCAATATCTTTCGTTTAAGCGATTCGGCGGTCTTTTTAATCGCCTTACCGCTGACATACGTTTGCCGTGAAGCATAAGCTGCGCTGTCGTACGGGCTGACATCGGTATCTTGTTCGGAAAAAATATAGACCTTATCCATCGGCAGCGAAAGCACCTCGGCAGCCATCTGGCTAAACACCGTATCGGCGCCCTGCCCTATTTCCGTCGCCCCCATCTGAATTTGAATACTGCCGTCCTGATTGAGCACAATACGGGCAGACGCAGTTTCGAGCGAGATGGGGTAAACGCCGGTTTTGTAGTTAAAGCAGGCAACTCCGACACCGCGGCGCACCGGCCCTGTTTGATTTGCATACTTTTTCCGCAGCTCATCCCAGTGGAACACCTCGCGGCCTTTCTGCAAGCATTGATAGAGCCCGTCCGAGTTTGCTCTAATCTTTGTAACGGGATCTTCGTACCCTTCCCGCATACAGTTCTTGAGCCGCAAATCAACAGGATCCATATTCAGTTTGAGCGCCATATCATCCATAAAAGATTCAAGGGCAAAATCCGCCTGCGGAATCCCATACGCGCGCATAGCTCCTGCGGTAATATGATTGGTAAACACGGAATACGCTTCGGAAATGATTCCCTTTTCCGCCGAATAGAGCTGCTTGAACTCGTTGGCGGCATTCGCGGTAATGGCGTGTCCGTGCGAAGCGTAACCGCCCTTTGTAGAATAGCAGAGCATTTTGCGCGAAATGAATCTGCCGTCGGACTTCCGTACGGTTGTCTTCATGTGGAATTCCATCGCATGGCGCGTACGGGTACACATAAAGGTCTCTTCCCGCGAAACGGACAGCTGTACGCACCGTCCGCCGACCACCGTACAAAGGTAGGCATTCAGCGGCTCATACAGGATATCCTGCTTGTTGCCGAAGCCGCCGCCGATATACGGCTTGATAACCCGTATTTTTCCCCAGTCGATACCGAGCGCTTGTCCGCACACACGGCGGCAAATGTGCGGCAACTGCGTGGAAGACACCACGATAATCTTTCCGCCCTTCATATAGGCATACGAGCCGGGATTTTCAATATGGCAGTGAGAAATCGGAGAGACTGCATAATCGCCTTCAAACATGACCGTATCGGGATCATCCGGCGTTTCTTCATACTCACCCACGCTAAACACCGTATGCTTCAGCACGTTGCCCGGGAACGCTTCGTGTAAAACGGTCGCTTCAGGGGACATCGCTTGATGCACATCCAGAATAGGAGGATATTCTTCATATTCAACGGTGATAGCTTTTAACGCACGTTCGGCAGCGACATTATCCTCCGCAATAACGGCTGCAACATCATCGCCGTAATACCGTACTCTTCTGTTAAGCAGCTTGCGGTCGGCAATATCCTGATGTGCCTCCTCGGTAGACCACGGGTGTCCCGCGGTCGGGAAACAAATGTCCGGCACATCGAAACAGGTAACAATCTTAACCACGCCGGGAATTTTCTCCGCAGCGCTCGTATCGATTTTTTTTACCAGTCCGTTCGCAATGGTGCTGTGCAATACCTTTGCGACTAAAAAATCACTGTGAAAATAATCGTCTACATACTTTGCCCTGCCGGTTACTTTATCGTAAGCATCGACACGGGGCACTGGTTTTCCAACTATCATTTTTACCTCCCTATATAAACTGAAATTTTACTACATCGAACAAACCGGAATCCGTCAATTTTAATTCGGGGATAACCGGCAGCGCAAGGAACGACAATCCGATCAGCGGTTCAACTTCGGGGTATACGCCGATAGTATGCGCTTTCTCGGCCGCGTCGTGAATACAGTCGGCGAGCTGCACCGGTTCCATAGCGCTCATCAAACCGGCAATCGGCAGTGCAAACTTGCTGAGCGCCGCGCCGTTTTGTACAACAGCCACGCCGCCTTTCATATCGATTACTTCTTCAACGGCACGGTGCATATCGGCCGCATTTGAACCGGCTACGATGATATTGTGCGAATCATGTCCGATACTCGACGCGATGGCTCCGTTCGACACTCCGTACCCGTGCAGCAAAGCGCGGCCGATATTGCCGGTGTTCTTGTGCCGCTCCAGCACCGCCAAATAGCAAAGCTTGCCGTCTTTGAGCATCTCGGCGCATTCCTGCCGCGGAAATACCAGATGCTTCGTAAAAAGGGTTCCCCGCTGCATTCCGATAACATGGAAATTATCGGAACCCGACGGCATAAACCGGTCGGCGCTAAAAGCGCTCCGAGACACGGGAACAACATGCACGCTGTCGGTAATCCGTTGAATGGAGAACGAAGACGGTTCCTCTGCCGCCGCCGATTCCGTTTCTTGCGCCATAGGAACGGAAGAAACTTCGATACCGGCCTTATACACCGAATTGATTGAAAAGTCCGTTATATTATCAAATACGACAATATCCGCATAGTGACGCGGAGCGATAGCCCCCCTGCCGCTCAAACCGTAACACTGCGCCGCATGGAAGCTCGCCATACACAGCGCATCTTCCGGCAATAATCCGAGCGACACCGCTTTGCGTACGTTATTATTGATGTGTCCGTTCGCTAAAATGTCGCTCATTTTTTTATCGTCGGTACAGAACGCAAAGCGGCTCGTATCGGTTTTATGCTCCAGCATACCGCGCACGATAGGCTCCAAATCCTGCGCGGAAGAGCCTTCGCGTATCAGGATGTACATACCCTGCTGCAATTTTTCAAATGCTTCATCGTAGGAAGCGCATTCGTGATCGGTACGGATACCGGCGGCGCAGTAAGCCTGTAAGTCGCGGCCGCGCACGCACGGCGCATGACCGTCACATATTTTTTTCTTTTCCCGAGCGGCGGATATCTTTTTCAATACGGCTTCATCCCCGCGGATGACTGCAGGATAATTCATCATCTCGCCGAGACCGAGTACATTCGGCTCATCTAACAGTTTTTCTATATCGTACACGGTAATCGCGCCGCCGGTGTGCTCAAAATCGGTGGCGGGCACGCAGGAAGGAATCATAAAATAGATGGAAACAAGCGGCTGGTTCGTACCGGCAAACACCGCCTTTCGCGCATCCTCCAGCATATAGAGAATACCGTCAACCCCTGCGACGTTGGCAATTTCGTGCGGGTCGGCAATAACGGCCGTAGTACCGCAGCGGAGCGCCTGCCGGGCAAAATTCCGCGGAGACGCCATCGTGGACTCAATATGCAGGTGCGCATCGATAAGACCGGGGCACACGAACTTGCCGGTTAAATCTTTTTCTACAACGCCTTCGTACCGTCCGACTCCGGCAATATAGCCGTCCGCTATCGCAACATCCTGTTTAATAAACTCTTTGGT
>CAJPTT010000141.1 GCA_905373565.1 uncultured Treponema sp.
TTTAATGAAAAGAAGTACTGGGTTTTTATATAAACTAATTTTGATTACTTACTTAATGCAAAAAAATTTATAGACTTACTTTCCATAAAAACGTCATCGGTCTATCAAAAAGTGCTGTTTTTGTCCGGAGGAAATCAGCAAAAAGTTGTCGTGGGCAAATGGCTTTCATCCGATGCAGGTGTTTATATATTCGACGAACCGACAAAAGGTATAGATGTCGGTGCAAAACAGGAAATTTTCAAACTTATAAACAATATTGCAGAACAGAATAATTGCGTTATCTATGCGACCTGTGAGAATTCCGAACTGTTGGCGATTACAGACAGAATATACGTTATGTGCGGAGGAGAGATCGCCGCTGAATTAAATACTGTAGAAACTTCGGATAAGGAAATTATGTATTACTCCGTCGGTTCACACGATACATACGGACAAAAATAGAGAGGAATATTTTATGAAAAGCTTTATGATCGATAATAAAAAGCCGGTGAATTTTTTGTTGGATTGGGCTGCCATAATCGCCTTGTTTTTATGTACCATACTGTTTACGGCAAAATTGGGGAGTGCTTTTTTCTCTTCCGCAAATTTTATTAATATTTTGCGCTCGATGGCTATTACTACTATTTTTGCCATAGCTGCGACTATGACGATGGCTTGCGACGGTTTTGATATGATTAAACAGGCGGGACTTGAGCTCCGCATTTCAAAGGACATAAAAATATCTACGGACAGAGGGCGGATCGAATTCGATATTTTAAAACTGCAAGGAGAAGCTGCTCCCGGTATGGTGCCGAAAGTATACCTGTATGACGGGGTTATGTGTGCGTTTGTTATGGAAGATATGATCAACCATACTATGATGCGTACGGCTTTGATGCAGCATACCGTATATCCGAAATTTGCCGATCAGATATCTTCGTTTCTTGTCGATACGCTTTTGTCGTCGACCGATCTGGTTATGAATCATAAGCAAAAAAAGGAGATGGTAAAAAAATTTATCAATCCCGATCTTTGCGAAATCACCGAAGATCTCGTATACAGCGAACCGTATGTGGATTATAATCACAGGAACAATCTCTTTAAACCGAACGAAGCGTTTATACAAAAAGAAATCTATGACGATACGGATTTGCGTCTTGAAGTCGCAAAATTAAAATTTCGGTTTATGAACGACGCACAAGCGTTGATTCACGGCGATCTGCATACCGGATCCATATTTATACGAGACATCGCGGATATGTTTATCGCTAAATTCAAAAAAGCCTATACTAAAAAAGTTACGGATATTATGGCAAAAACGCAGGGTTTCCTTGACTACTATCTTAATTCGATATTGGAAGATACGGCAGGATGTACGGGGCTGGAATTGATCCGGCGTACCGTCGGGATGGCAAATGTAAAAGATATCACTTCGATTCCGGAAGAAAACAAGCGCATGCGCGCGGAGAGAATTATTATCGTTTTGGCAAAAGATTGTATAAAAAACAGAGCGCGGTTCAAGTGCGGCAGTGATTATGTAGCAGCGATAGAAGCTGCAATAAAAAAAATCGATCGGGAGGTTTAATAAAATGAACGACGTAAAATCGATTATGGATTATGATACGGTTCGTCTCGATGAAGAAAAGAATGAATTGATTATAATCGATCAGACGAAACTGCCTTGCGAAATCGAAATTCTGCATTTAAAGACAGCGAAGGAAATATGGAATGCGATATATCTGCTGCAAGTTCGCGGCGCTCCTGCTATAGGTGTTGCCGCCGCATACGGACTTTATATTCTTGCAAAGAATATAGCTGTTTCAAATTATGACGATTTTTATAAAGAATTTTCAAAGATAAAGGATTATTTGAATTCTTCGCGTCCGACGGCGGTAAATCTTTCGTGGGCTTTAGAGCATATGAATACGGTTTGTGTTGAGCATAAAAGCGAACCGATAAAGGACATACTGCAAGCTCTTTTGCGAGAAGCGAAACGTATTCAAGAAGAAGATATTGCAACCTGCCGTAAAATAGGAGAATACGCGCTGACGCTTGTAAAACCAGGAGACGGTTTGCTGACCCATTGCAACGCAGGTCAGTTGGCTACTTCGAAATTCGGAACTGCTACAGCTCCGATGTATCTCGGTAAAGAAAAAGGATACGACTTCCGCATTTTTGCAGACGAAACGAGGCCGCTCTTACAGGGAGCTCGTCTTACGGCATTCGAACTGTATTCGTCAGGGTTGGATGTAACGCTCATTTGCGATAATATGTCTGCGTCAGTGATGAAAAACGGTTGGGTAAACGCCGTTTTTACAGGCTGCGACAGGGTTGCTGCAAACGGGGATGCGGCGAATAAAATCGGAACTTCAGTAGTCGCCATTTGCGCAAATTATTATCACATACCTTTTTATATCTGTGCCCCGACTTCCAGTATTGATATGACTATAGCTGCGGGAAATGATATTACAATCGAACAAAGACCGGCGGAAGAAGTGACGGAAATGTGGTACAAAAAAAGAATGGCACCGGAAGGGATAAAAGTATTTAATCCTGCTTTTGACGTTACCGACAATAAGCTGATAGCGGGAATTATTACCGAATATGGAATTGCGCGCCCGCCGTATTCGAAATCGTTAAAAGAAATATTTGCCGAAAAAGAAAACGCAAACATTCTTATGCGCACGAATAAAGAGTTATAATGTTAAAACGCAAAAGTAAGGAGCGCGGAATATCTCTACTTGTCAATACAAAAAAAATAATTTTTTTAAGGCGTATTTAAGCAGCCATATTCCGATCCGGCTTTTGCAACCGTTATCTTCGGTAGAAGAATCATACCACCGATAAGTACCACTAAAACGGCGATCCATGCGGAAAGAATGTTCATAAAAATTCCGCCGGTGATAAAACCTGCTAGCGAACACGTTGCGACAAAAAGCGCATAGGGCATTTGTGTTGCGACATGCTCCAAATGCGGGCAGGCTGCTCCGGTAGAAGATAGAATCGTTGTGTCTGAAATCGGGGATGCATGGTCGCCGAAAACGGCTCCGCCGAGAACTGCCGAAATACAAATAAAGACGGCATTGAACGCGGCGTTTTGCGCTAGTCCGGCGTTTTCCGTTAACCCGACGGCAATCGGCATAATAATCGGAATCATAATACCGAACGTACCCCAGCTCGTGCCGGTTGCAAATGCAATAACCGCTGACAGCGCAAAGACGATAGCAGGAAGTATCCACAGCGGAAAGGAACTGCTCACAACCAGCTCAGAAAGATAACGTCCCAGTCCTAAACCGCCGTCTGTAGGAGATGAGCGTATGACCGCTCCGATTGACCATGCCATCGTCAAGATAATAAGGGCAGGAACCATAGATTTTATACCGTCGCGGACAGCCTCGCTTGCTTCTTTTAGATTCATAAGGCGACGTGCAAGATAGTAAAGGTATGTAACGGCTAAGGTAAAGATAATGGCATAAAAAAGCGCATAGGATGAATCGGTATTGATAAAAGCGTCGCGGATACTCATCGATGCGGCCGCTTGCGATATATTGGTAATTGTGGTGCCGTCGATTGCGTTAATCCACGAAACGGCAGGAAAAAAGGCAATAGCGAAAACAATAAGGAGTAAAATGGGAAGCAGCATATCGAGCGGCTTTGCGCGGGTTGTCTGCTCTTCGGGAATATCGCCGGAGATAACGCCGTAGACTTCTTCGTTCCAGAGGAGACCGGATGTTTTTGCTAAGTCCTCGGATTTTTTCATTGCACCGAAATCCGATTTAAAAAAGATGATGACAAGAATCATCAGAATCGTCGTCAGCGCGTAAAGATTGTACGGAATAGCGCGGATAAAAAATTCAAAATCACTCATGCCGAGTTTACCGAATCCTTCAGAATTTCTTACAATAGACATAACGGTAACGACCCAGCTGGAAACAGGCGCTAAAATACATACGGGGGCTGCGGTGGAATCCAAAATATATGCAAGTTTTGCGCGCGGTACCTTATGTTGATCATTTATCGGACGCATGACAGTTCCAACCGTTAAAGAGTTAAAATAGTCATCGATAAAAACGATTAAGCCGAATATAAACGTTGCAAACTGAGAAGCGGTTTTGTTTTTCAGTTTTTTGGACATCCATAATCCAAATGCCTGTGCCGCTCCTGTTTTTGACAACATGCCGACCAATGCGCCGAGCAATCCGCAGAATAGAAAGATGCGGATATTCCAGCCGTCTGCTAAGGAACCGGCGAGTAGATCCGTTAGTCTCATAAGTGCAGCCGCTGGATTGCCCCCGGCAACAATTAGACAGCCGGATAAGATTCCTAAGAAAAGCGAAACGATAACGTCTTTTGTGATGAAAGCAAGCGCAATAGTTAAAACGGGCGGTATGATGCCCCACATTCCAAAGTGATCCATAAATATAAAAGACTCCTTTTTATCAAGGTGTTGTATAAATAGTAAATGAAAGAAGGGCGTATTATAGCATATATTTTACATCTGTGTAGTAGGGGTGATACTTGAAACACGGAAATTAGTTTATAATGAAAAGTGTGCATGTTGTGTATATATGTTAAGGTTAGCTGAAAATGATTCATAATCCTGTATTTTTTCATGTTGATTTAGATGCTTTTTTCGCTTCGGTAGAACAGCTTGATAATCCGGCTTATCGCGGCAAGGCGGTTATTGTCGGCGGGCTTGGCAGGCGAGGTGTTGTTTCAACTGCTTCGTATGAAGCGCGGAAATTCGGTGTCCATTCTGCGATGCCGATAGCTCGTGCGCGTGCTTTGTGTCCGCAGGGGATCTTTATAAAAACACGAATGCAACGTTACTATGAAAAGTCGAAAGAGATTATGAGCATTTTTAAAAACTTCAGTCCCGATATACAGCAGCTTTCTGTCGATGAAGCGTTCCTCGATATGAGCGGTACTGAAAAAATATTCGGCGATACGACAACGGCAGCCCGGCTTTTAAAAAACGCTATTTTTGAGCAAACCGGTTTACGAGTTTCCGTAGGAGCCGCTTCTAATAAGTACATTGCAAAGATTGCATCGGGACAATCGAAGCCGGACGGTTTGCTGGTTATTCCGCCGGGCGGGGAAGCGGCGTTTATGCAGTCGCTGCGTTTAAGCGATGTATGGGGTATCGGCGGCAAAACGCGTGCGAGGCTTGCGGAAGCGGGTCTGACGACTATTGCTGAAATTCTCAAACAGCAGAAATCCGTTTTACAGCTGATTATTGGGAATGCCGCCGGTACGTTTTTATATCAAGCCGTCCGCGGAGATATGGCGCATGTTTTTAACGAAGAGCGGAAAAGTCATTCTATCAGTACGGAACGCACGTTTGAAACCGATCTGCATGAAAGGGAGGAAATCTCCGATGTGTTGTTTCAGCTGAGTGCTGAACTGATGTGCCGTATTCTTGATGAGCGTATTCAAAGCCGCACTGTGCATATTAAAATACGGTATGCGGATTTTACCACCATTTCGGCACAGCAGAGCGGGGCATTGATTAACGATTCTGCAGATTTATATGAGCGGGCGCATCGATTGTTTTTTTCCCGTTTCGATACTGCCCTGTCCGTCCGGCTTATCGGGATCGGGGTAGATGTCGGCAGTGACAACAGTCAGCTGGAATTGTTTGCTTCCGAAAAAGCGGCAAAAAAACGTAAACTTGAAGAAGCGGTTTTGAATATTGCAAAGAAGAATAAAGATGTCAAAATTGTGCAAGCACGATTGCTCCCGCCGGTAGAATAGCGGAGTATAATGAGTTTATGGCTTGCTCCCGTACTTCGGGATTGTCTCTGCGGCAAGGGATACGTCCGTATACGATTGTGCCAACTCAGTGTCTTTTATCGCTGCGGCTTTTGAGTTCGTAGTTTGTGCTGCTTTTACGTTTTCCTTTTGTACTATTGTATTAGCTGATATGGCGGCGGAGGAATCAAGTTCCATAAGGTTGTCTGTCCACACTTCGCATTGGCTCATAACAGTTTCCACTGCATCTTCCACCCCTGCTGGCGGGTAATCATATTTTTTTAAGAGTCTTTTGATAAGCATCCGCATGTGTGCCCGAGCACCTGTTTTCCGCGACCAATCGATGGTTTTATTTTTACGCAGTGTTTCGGTTAATGCCTTTGTCATTGCAATCAGTTCATCATTTTTGTAAAAATCTTTGATCGCTTCAGGCTTCGTGAGAGCATCATAAAACGCGGATTCTTCGGTGCTCAAGCCTAGCTTCTTGCCTTCCTGTTCGGCAGCGGTGATCTGCCGTGCAAGTTTGAGCATCTCGGCTATGACTTCCTCATTGGTAAGCATCCCGTTCAAATAGGTATTTACAGTCTGCTGTAGCATTTTGCTGAATTTTTCTGATTTTACAACATTGTACCTCTGATAAATATGTACTTGTTCCGCAAGCAGCCGCTTGAGCAGCTCGACGGCAAGGTTGCGCTCTTTCATATTCGCAATATCTTCTAAAAAT
Organism: uncultured Treponema sp.; assembly: GCA_905373565.1. Classification (GTDB taxonomy): domain Bacteria; phylum Spirochaetota; class Spirochaetia; order Treponematales; family Treponemataceae; genus Treponema. The sequence goes on from CAJPTT010000141.1 coordinate 6,455, forward strand.
CCCGGAGAAAAGAGGGAAAAAGCTTTTGAAA
>CAJPTT010000142.1 GCA_905373565.1 uncultured Treponema sp.
GGTCGGAGATAATGCTTTCCTGTTCGAGCTCACGGTTCAGCATAATATTTTCACCGGAGGAAAAACCCGGAATCAGCGAAAATTCCTGATGCACCATCCCGACGCCCGCACCGAGAGCGTCGAACGGCGTTTTGAACACGACCTCTTTGCCCTGCATCCGAATGGTTCCGCCGTATCCGCCCGTTTCGGTGATCACCGGCATACCGAACAGGATGCTCATCAGCGTTGTCTTTCCGGCTCCGTTTTCTCCTACCAGCCCGATCACTTCTCCCGCATGGACATCAAAGCTCACACCCTGCAAAACGGGCGTTCCTGAAAATTCCTTCGTAATATGATTGATGGATAAGATAACTTCATCATTATTCATAAACTTCTATCATCCTTATAAACAATAGAGATACCCGATCTCAATGTTTCCTCTTTACTATCGATAAAAACGATAAAAAAAACGGGTACACGTATTCAAGGTAACCTGTTCCGCAACTTCCGTTTCGGAACAGATTTACTTCAAAATTTTCCATGTACCCGTTCTGCTGAGGAGGCTTTTTTTTAAATAGTTTCCATTCTCTACTATTTATTAAATTTCATATTCAAGTATTTACGCGGTACCTCTTGCTCGGTTGTCGACAAAAAGCCTTTTCCGAGAATATAGGTATCCATAAATACCAGCGCCTGGTTTTTCGCACGCACACCGGTGTTGGCATCCGTGTAGTACGCACTCTTCCACCGTGCGTTGGGGGTAAAGACACCCAGTGCTTTCGATAGTTCGGTAAGGCTGCCTTTTTCCGCTTCGCCGTCGATAATGCGGCGAGCATATTCACCCAAACCGGCACTGACCGTAAAGCCGTAGGAGTATGCCCACGTACCGAACCGGCCTGCTCCGCCCTTGTCGATAACGGACTGTTCTACCTTCGTCAAAATGGCTCCGAAGTCTCCGGCTTGTTCGGTAAGATCGATACCGAGCGCTCCAGGATAGCCCATTAACGGGGACGGAAGGTCTGCTTCAACAAAGATACCGCCGTACTGTAAAAGCTGCTTTAAGAGCGGCTCCGTATGCGCATCGTTCGTACAAAAGAATGCGGTTTCTTTACCGTATTTTTCAACCCACTGCGGCACTTTTTCAAGGATGAATTGCTGCGCGCCTGCAACGCCGACATCACTGGTCGGGTCGGGAGCGGTTTCAAACACAAATTTCACCCCGGTATCGTTACATGCCGCTTCCATAATTTGGCGGCGGAGTCCGAGCGTTTCATACGACATGTGCCGCGGAAAGGAAATATGCACAAACGTCTTTGCACCAAGCTCTTTCGCCGCCCAAATAATCGTATATCCGCGTGACACGAAATCATTGTTTATCGCCATATCAGCCGCAGCTTGAATAACCAGCGGGTCTTCGTGCGGTTCACCTGCAAACAGCAATATGTCGGGACGTTTTTCCCGAACGCGTTTAAACGCCTCTGCAGTTCCGGGAATTCCTTGATTGACAATAATAGCCTTCATCATCGGATCGTCTGCGAGAGCGGCAATCTGCGTAATAGTCGTTTCCTGTTGCGACATAAAGTCATCAGGATAGGTGATATGCTGAATCATACCACCGGTTTTCGCGGAACCGTACATCTCTATCAGTTTTTCGGCGCCGCGAAGATCATCTTCGGATTGAGAGACGGTTCCCGTTACGATACCGATATGATACGAGGCATTTTTTCCGTTACCCCCCGACTCAACTTTTTCCGGCTTTGTTTCTGCTTTTTTGCTGCACCCTAAGACGGATATACTCAAGAGCGCAGTCAACAAAACAAATGCGGCATACATGTTCTTTTTCATATTCAACTCCTTTTGATACCGGAAACCTTTAAAACGCTCATCGAGTTTTTAACAATACCCGTCCGTATGAGTATCAGGAACAATAGGCCATACGGTTGGAAGTCCTTAAAATCCCGCATCGGTTTTTAAAGATTCTGTAAAATATAACTTTCGTTGATAGTAAGTTCTTCGGCAAAAAATGTCAAGTATTTTATGTATAAATATGCAATAAAAAGCGTTAAAAACAGTATTTTTATACAAAAAAGAAATTCGGTAACTACCGTTTAAATGATACAAAGGTTCCACGCCTCAGCAGCGCAAGCCTCATGCCCCATGTTTTTCTTTTTGTTTCTTAGTATAGCGTAATCACTTCGATATGCCGGAGCAGCTGTTCGCAGGTATATCCGCTGATGAGGTAGGCATTTGAGCTGCGGCTGTCGAAAAATACATAGTCGCCGCTTTGCAGGGGGGTAAACGAAAAGCGCAGCTCCGTGCCGTTGCCGAGCGCTAAACGCACCCGTACCGTTTGAGGACTTTGCAATGGCGGCGCGCTGTATATGTTGATACAGGAGAATTTTTCTAAAAAGCTTTCCAATGCACGGAACGTATCGCTGTTTGCTTCCGTTCGGATTACGCTGTGATTTCCGTACTCCAAGCCTTGGATGCCCGTGCCGTGGAAAAGCGCCGCATATATCTGCAAGTCCAGCCAGAACGGAGCGGCGACCGTTAAAAAAGGTTCAAACGCATTATCGATTAAAAACACCTTGACGCTTGTTCCCATCCGCACATACCGACCGGCGCCGGCCGCATCGGTCATTCCGAAAAAGAGTTCCGAAAGAATGGTTTTATCCTTCCGCACAAAGACAATACGCGAAGCGTGTCCGTCATCGATTTGGTAATCGGGATAATCCTGTGGGCGTGCCGATATGGGGAGAAAGGAGCGGCCGGCGCCGAGCAGCGAAAAAAAGCGGCCGATAATTTCCTGCCTGACCGGATAGCTGCCGTTTCCGGTGCGGAGATAAAAGCGGGCGCCGTCTTTAATCAGCGTCATTTCGCCCATCTCTACCGGTTCTGCCCTTGTCGGAATAGAAAACCTGATTTCCGCAACCTCGCGGATATCCTGTTCATGCATCAAGCTGCTCGAAAAAATACCCGCCCGGGAAGGCCGGTGTAAAAAGCTCAGCGCATAACCGCAGAGCAGCACACAGAGGATGATAAACAGAACTTTTGTTTCTTTTTTCATGTGTGGTTCCTCCGCCGGATGATATACAGCGCGACGCCCGCACCGATAATCAGCAGGGGGACCAGCACAAGGTTAAAGATACGGGCGGCGGCGATAATACGGTTGAAGGCCTCATCGCTTTCAAAATAACGAAAGGGCAAAACCGCCGGCTGTTTGTTTTTCAGCTGCAAAAGCGCATCCTGCCGGGCAATCCAGTGCACGGTATTCACCATAAAGTCCAAATTCGCATCGGAGTTTGTGTATTCTACGGCGGAACTCACGCAATACTCATCCGCAACCACCAAGAGCCGCGCATTATCTGCACCGCTGATACCGCTCACCTCATTGACGCCCCGCTCGCTGAAGGCTGCAAGCGGATAGACTGCGTGTTCGCCGTTCGCGGCTGCGGCAAGCTGAGTTCCGTGCGGGTCGGTGTTATACGGCGGCTGTTGCAGCGCCGACCTGTTACTTGAAACAAGCAGCGGAAGCGGCGTCTTTCCCCGCGCGGCGGTACAAACAACCTCCGACGGCCAGAAAAACTGTACGGGCTTTGCCGCAGATAGCAGCGGAGGAATCGCTTCCGCCTCTTGCCGGAATACCTGAACCCAAAACGGGTAGTTGATATGTTCGTACCGAGTGCCGTCGGCGGCCGGTAATGTCATGCGGAAGTTTACGGGATCCATCACAAGATTAGTCTGCACCGCAAAGCCGGAGCGGGCGAGCAGTTCAAGCAGTCCGTCATCTTTTTTGGGTGTTGCCTCCCAGCTGCCGCCGATGTCCACGGTGTTTGCGGACACAAAAAAGACGGCGGAACCATACCTGTTAATGAAGGTATCAACAGCCGTCAGCATATCGGCATCAAAATAGGAAGAGCCGATGACCAATAGCGGAATTTCGGGGTGCAGCTCAGGATAAGGCTTCGTCAGCATAATCGGTACAAAACCCGCATACTCAAGCCACGGCAGTACATACTTATAATTACCCGTTGCGCCGTTTTCTGCGCCGCCTTCGGGAAGCGCAACATAGACGGAACGGTCGAGTTTTCGCCCCTGCGCGTCTTGATTCATCTCGGTAATAAAACGCGCAATATCAGCCTCAAGAGTGTAGATATCGGAAAGGAACGGAATAACGCGGCTTTCCCCGCGGTACTCGCAGAGCAGCCCCGAATAGAGGTTTTGCAGTATCTGCGTATTATTGCTGTTCCGCTCAATTTGCCGAGCGACAATGCCGAGCTGATTCAGCTGCTGCGGGGAAAGCCCCTCCGTATCCTTGTATAGCACGAGGCAGCGTCCGTCCGCAGTACGCTGATATTCTGCGAGGATGTCTTCAACATATTGAAGCGACGGCAAAAACCCATCAATATTGTACGAGCGGAACCACGTGATTGTTACCGTGCCTTCGAGGCTGTTCAGTATTGATCGGGTATAGGCTGAAAGCGAATAGGTGTGCTGCCTTGTCATATCAAGCCGGGCATAGAGCCGCTGTGAGAGCAGCGCTGCCGTTACTACGATGGCGCCCAACAGCAGGGCTTGAATGCGGTACTCTTTTGCGCTGCGCATCTTTATGCTTATCGATTTTGTGTTCATCGGCTTTCCTCCTGAACGTACAGTAAAAAGACCGAAAGCCCCTGCGCCGCAACGATGAGCAATATATAGAAGAAGAAATCACGGGTGTCGAAAATACCGCGCGCAGCCGATTCAAAATGAAGCGTAAAAGAGCAATAGCGCAGTATTTTTACAATGGCTGACGGGAGAGGCAAAACCTGAGCAAGCACGTGGCTTGCGGTAAAAAAGATACCGGTAAAAAAGCTGAGTAAAAAGCTGACGGCGGTGTGCGCAGAGATATTTGAAAGCGCGAGCGACCATGCGGTAAAAGCGGCACCGAAGAAGAGAACGGCGCAATACGAAAGAAAAAACGGAAAAAAATCAAAATAGACAAGCGGAATCACCGAGAGTGGAATTACCATTGTGAGTGTGGCGGCTCCTGCAAAACAGACAAGCAGCGCTGCATATTTTGCCGCAGCAAGCAGGCGCTTATCCACCGGATAGGCGGCAAGGAGCCGATCGGTACCGTGTTTTTTTTCGTCAGCCCAGCTGTTCATCGCGAGCAGGGGAATGACAATACAGAACAAAAACGGCAGATTGAGGAAAAAAGAGCGGAAGTCCGACAGCCCCGCCGAAAACCAATAGCCTGAACCCACAAACGGAAGCGCCGCGCCAAGGTAAAGCACGAGCGCCGCCGCATACAGCGCGGGGCTATATATGAGCGTATGCAGCTCCTTGTTAAAAAGCGCCTTAAACGCCGGGAATCGATTCATCGCCGCCCCCGCTTACCGGATTCGGAAGCGGCGGATTCATGAAACTCACGGGTGGTAACTCCGGCGTACTGTTCAAAGGTTTTGAACAAAAGCGTATTGGAAGCAGCATCTTCTTCAATGCCGAAGTCCTCGTATAAACGCTCGGCAAGTTCCGCCCGTGTTCCTCCGGCAATCTGTCGTCCTTTGTGGAGCAGAATATGCTGCGAGCATATCCGTCCGGCCAGCTCAAGCTGATGGGTGCAAAGAATGACCGCCGCATACGTGGATAGTGCGAGTATCTTTTTTTCAAAGTCTTTCAGCTGGAACGGATCAAGGCCGGACGCGGGTTCGTCCAAAAGGACGAGGCGGGGGTGATGGATAATCGCTTGCGCAAGCCCTACCCGCTGTCGGTACCCCTTCGACAACTCCTTAATCCGTTTGGCGTATACCTCTTGCAGATCGGTAAACTCAACCGCCTCGTCAAGCAGGTCTTGCTGCACGGTGTTACCGAAGCCGCGCATTTGCAGCGTAAAAAGCAAGAACTCCCGTACCGTCATCGAATCATAGAGCGGGTTTTGCTCATACAAAATCCCGATATTCCGCTTAGCCTCGATCGGCTCGTTCAAAATGGAGTATCCGCAAATCGATACGTCTCCGGAAGAGGGCAAGCGGTACCCGCTAATGCTGTTCAATACCGTACTTTTCCCCGCTCCGTTTAATCCGAGCAGGGAGTATATGCCTCCCGCCTCCGCGGTAAAACTGATGTGTTCGCAGCCGATGTGCCGCTTCTTCCCCGCGCCGTAATATTTACAGATGTCCTGTACTTCAAGGATAATCACTGTCGCCTCTGCCGGTACTATATCATTTTTCGGATAATGAATCACGTAGCTTTTTTATCAAAATCGGATTATAGTATTCAAGTGAATAAAAGACACAATCTTATTCTAACGATATTAATACATCTGCTAACCTTTATCGCAGGGTTTCTGAACGGCGTATTTTTTATTATAGCCGGTACGGCGGTCAGCCATCACACCGGTACTATTACTCGTGTAGCGCTGACCCTTTCCAAAGGAGCGATTGCGGAGGCAGCCGCCTTTTTATTGCTGATTTTTTCTTTTTATATCGGAGCATGTATTTCAGGCA
>CAJPTT010000143.1 GCA_905373565.1 uncultured Treponema sp.
ATTTTATGCAGCCCGTTGCCGGACGAAAATCGGCGGCGCTGCGCAACGTGAGCAAGCCGTAAAACTTTTCTTACAGGCGGCAGAACTCGCCGACGCTGCTTCCGACTTTGATTCTGCGCTGTGGTACTATCTGGATACCATGCGGATGCTCGGCTTATCCCGTTACCTCAAAGCGCTGGCAGATACGGCAGCCCGCTGGAAAAACCCTGCATGGTACGCCGATTTGATACAATCGTTACGGGCGCAGCTGACTGCGGCAAAGGACTGGAAAAACTTAGAAATACTCCATACTGTGTTGGCAAAAACAACATTGCCGGAGCAGCGGGCTGCCGTTGCTTACACGCTTGCCTGCGCCGGGCAGCTCCCGCCGGACAGAACGGCACGGTTACTGCAAGAAGCCGCCGGTGAATCGCACGATGCGCTGTATTACCGAATTTTAGGAACATACCGGCTTGGCGGTGCTCAGCTGCTGAAAGAGACTTTTCAGTTCCGTAGTGAATCCCTATCCGGCAGACGTACACAATCCGCCGGCACACAAACGCAAGCCGGTGGAGCGCAAACTCAGTCCGGCGGGAGCAAAGCGCAAACAAACACATTTTCTCCCCAAGAAGCGCGGAGTTATATCGACGGTTTGCTTCATTTCGGCTTATACAATATGATCTATCCCCGCATTGTTGCCGTGTATCCGTCGATTTCCGCCGAAGAAGCGCTGCGAATCGCCCGTATGTTAGCTGATGAAGGCCGCTATGCTGATTCGATACGAGTAATCCGCTTCTCGTTAAAAAATCAGGAAGACGCGGCAACAAAGGAGCAACTTGAGCTGTTGTACCCTCGGCCATGGCAGGAAATCGTCTCGAAGTATGCTGCCGAATATCGGCTTCCGGAGTATCTTTTGTACGCCTTGGTCAGAAGCGAAAGTTTTTTTCAACCTCAGGTTGTATCGGGGGCGGGCGCTGTAGGTCTTACACAGCTGATGCCTGCTACAGCTTCGGATATCGCAAAGAAGTTAAAGGTTACAGATTACAGTCTTACCGATCCCGAAATAAATATCAGATTCGGCGCCTATTACCTTGCGGAAATGATCCGCCGATCCGATAACCGTATTATGCCTGCCTGTTTTGCGTATAATGCGGGCATATCGCGCGTTCGCGGGTGGCAGAAAAAAGCGCAAGTCCTGCCGGAAGATATCTTTTTGGAAAGTTTGGAATATGCCGAAACACGGGATTACGGGCGAAAAATACTGTCCGCTGCAGCGGTATACGGGGTGCTCTATTATTCGGAAGAGCCGGAAGATATTGTACTCTTGTTTTTCCCGAATGCGCAGCAACATTAAGAGTAGGGCATCATTAGAGTTAAGGAACTGTTATGACGATTATACAAGCAATTTTTCTCGGCGCCGTTCAAGGGATTGCCGAATTTCTTCCTATTTCAAGCTCAGGGCATCTCGCCGTAGCCGAATATTTTTTAGGACACACCGATATTCCCATCATTTTTGATATTCTGTTGCATATCGCAACCCTCGGAGCAGTCTGCATTGTGTTTTATAAACAGATATGGCGGCTTTTAACCGTACTCGGCAGGTTTATCATCAGAAAAAATACGGTAGAAGACAGCACAGACCTTAAACTAATCGGTGCGCTGCTCATTTCTACAGTCGTTACCGGCGTTATCGGTATCGTCTTGAAAGATGTTGTGCAGGCAAAAAACATGCTGTTTATTGCGGTCTGTTTTATCATTACCGGCGTTGCGCTTTTGCTTTCGGCTAAGATTCAACCGAAAAAGAGCGTTTCCGTGCCGTCCGTGCTGCAAGCGGTGATTATCGGGGTAGCGCAAGGTATCGGCGTGCTGCCGGGTATTTCCCGCTCCGGTTCTACCATCGCAGCGGCTCTCTTAACCGGCGTAAACCGCGAAAAAGCCGGAGAGTATTCGTTTCTTCTGTCTATTCCGGCCATCCTTGCGGCGTTTATCTTTGAACTGAAATCAGCCGATACCATAAGCGGGTCGGTTGGCGTCGCAGCGCTGGCCGCAGGGATGTTGACCTCCTTTATCGTAGGCTTTTTTGCATTGACCTTTCTGCTTAAATTGATAAAAGGGGGAAAGCTCGGCTTATTTGCGTATTATCTTATTCCCGCGGGGATTATATTATCTGCTGCGGTGGGTGTTTTTCATGTATAAAGGCTGGGCAAACGCATCAGGTACTTTTGAAAATATGCATACCGTCTACGGCGTTGCTGCACAAAAATAAATGCTCAACGTACAGCAAGTACGCCTTGCGCTTTATTTTTGCTCGCGCCTTGTATCCGGTACCACTATTTTCAAAAGGCTAACGGAAAGCTGATGTTTAAAAGTCACAGACTTTTATTCTGCGATTTGTAGCTACTCTGCCTGATGCATTTGCCCGCTTACCGAAAAAAAATGTGCGAAATTTTATTCCTTAAAATTTCGCACAGTAAGGAGGGGAAATAATATTGATGGGAAATAGAGATAGTCGATTTAGAGTTTTAGCGGTCATTTTGAGCGTACTGTTTTTTTGCGCCGGTATTGTAGTAACGCTTGGTATTTTTTTACCGATTACCGGACTTGCTCCATCACACTATACGCTGTTTGCGATAGGACAGCGGCTTTTTTCCGTGTACGGCTTCTCTTCTTTTTTGATTCCGCTTCTCTTTTTGTATGGGGCTGTGCTATTGCTCATCCCCGGCTGGTCGCGCGAATCCAAAGCCGTACTACTCGGCGTACCACTCTATTTTATTACCGCACTCATCGGCGAACGGCTCATCTACACCTTTGTTCCGTCTGTTTCCATTCCTCTTATGCGGCGATTTGTAACCGTTTCGATATTGATCTGTGCGCTGCTGCTTGTCTGTTTTGAAATCTTTTTAATGCTGACGCTCAGCGAAAAATTATCCGGTAAGCGACTTTCTCTGCGCGACACCCCTGAGGAAAATAGCATTCCCGCAGACGATGAAATAGAAGATAGCGATACGGACGAGACAACCGAATCTTCTGCGATTCAACACAGACCTGAACTCAGTGAAGCGGTAGAATCCGATGCTTCGGAGAAAGATACACAAAGCGAAATTCCACAACAGGAACAAGCATCGCCGGTTGTAGAAGATACGGCGCAGACTATGCCGATTGAAGATACTATTGATATACCGGAAGATAATACGTTAGGCAAGTTTCAAAATCTACCCGGTACATTGGCGGCAATCGGAGTTTCGGAAAGCGCAGCTGCACAACATAAAGTACCGCAGAGCGAGCAAACACCCTCAGTTCAACCGGAACATACTATTGAACCGGTTGACATAGAGGAAGACTTGCCTTTATTGGAGCAAATTGAAGAGGACGATCGGGAGCTTCCGCTTTCAACCCCATTATCGGCAGTTATGGATATGCAAGAAGAAGATGCCGTTCGTCCTGTATTTGATCCCTCTGATCCGAACAATCTGTTTGCAAGTTTGGAGGAAATCACCGCTCCCGTTGAACGCATTAAACAGACCGGTCATTCCGAAACACAGTCTCATCCTCAGGTGCCGGAAGAAGATGCGATGCCTATATCGCCGGATACGAATGAGGCGGCAGAACAACCGGTTCCGCAATCATCCGAAGGAGTCGCAGATACTGTTTCTCAAATGGATATTATTCCGGAAGAAACAATTCCGGAAAATGAAACTATAGCAGATGTCTCTCAAACGGAGAGTGATTTTTCGGATACCGATATAACGGCGGAACCGATATCACAGTCGGATATAACCGTAGCAACGGCTGCCGTACCGGAAGCATCCTCTATGCCGCCGGTTGAGAGCACTCCTGCTTCGACGGATAGTCCTGTCTCCGCAGCCGCTTCGTTGGAAGAAGAAACTGCGACCGCGCCGGAGAACTCTGCAGCCGCTGCGGTTCAAGCAGAACCTGAGATGCCGCTTGTTTTTGTAAACGGCGTACCGCTGCCGAACGGACGCTCGGATTTGCTCGATACAATGGTAGTTATCGATTCGGAAACGGATACCGAAGCCGAAACGGATATTGAAAGTGACGAAGCGGAAACCGAAAGCGACGAAGAAAGCAGCGTATCGGATGTCGACGATGCGTTCTTGGAAACCGTCGAACAAACCCTGCCGATCGTACCTGTAAAACCGCTTCCACCTCCACCGCCGCCGCGGAAAAAATACGCCATCCCGTTTGACCTTTTAACAAATTACCCTGACGGTGAATACTGGATTGTGGACGACGCAACAAGGCGGGCGGCGCTCATGCTGAAATCGACCTTTAACGAATTTAAAATCGATGTGTCTATCACCGGTATCCGTAAAGGCCCTGTTGTAACGATGTTCGAGATGCTTCCTTCGCCGGGTATCAAACTGTCCAAGATTACCAATTTGCAGGATAACATTGCATTGCGTCTTGCTGCCTCCAGCGTCCGTATTGTCGCGCCTATTCCGGGCAAACATGCAGTCGGTATCGAAGTTCCCAATAAGAAGCGCTCTATCGTCAGCTTTCGAGAATTGATAGAAACCGATTTGCCGGAAGCCGCTAAAATGGCGATACCCGTTGTTCTCGGAAAAGATGTAACGGGGAACCCGCAAGTGCTTGACCTTGCACAAACACCGCATCTGCTCATTGCAGGCGCGACCGGTTCGGGTAAATCGGTTTGCGTCAACTCAATTATCTTGTCGATTCTCTATAACCGTCGCCCCGATGAGGTAAAGCTGATTTTGGTCGATCCCAAAATCGTTGAGCTCAAGCTCTATAACGATATCGCACATCTTTTAACCCCTGTTATTACCGAACCTAAGCGGGCGTTCCAAGCGTTACAGTATGCGCTTTGCGAAATGGAGCGGCGCTATGCCTTGCTCGATAATATGGGTGTGCGCGACATAAAAACCTTCAATGCGAAAATCAAATCGGAGCGGATTGCGACGGAAGAACTGCCTTATATCGTAATTATCATCGATGAGTTTGCAGACCTTATGGCAACATCGGGTAAGGAGCTTGAAGCTACAGTTGCGCGTTTGTGCGCAATGAGCCGTGCAGTCGGTATTCATCTGGTACTTGCAACGCAACGGCCGTCCATCGACGTTATCACTGGTTTGATTAAGGCCAATATTCCGAGCCGGATTGCTTTCATGGTTGCGTCAAAAACCGACAGCCGAATCATCTTGGATGAGATGGGCGCAGAAAAATTGCTGGGTAAGGGCGATATGCTGTATGTAAGCGCAGCGCGTCCGTTCCCGACCCGTATGCAAGGGGCATTTGTTTCCGAACAGGAAGTAGAGCGTGTCGTTGCCTGTGTAAAGGAATACTGCGAACCCGAATATATTGATGATGAAATCTTTGTCGATGATGATGACGAGCCGTTTGATAATGCGGTATTTTCCGATGATAACGATCCGCTCTACGATCAGGCTTTGGAAATCGTTACCTTTGCCGGAAAAGCCTCTGCCTCTTATGTTCAGCGTAAACTGAAAATCGGGTATAACCGAGCAGCTCGTCTTATTGAAGAGATGGAAGCGCGCGGCATTGTCGGCCCGGCGAACGGTTCAAAAGCCCGCGAGGTTATCAGGCACGTGTAGTTTTTCCTTGCCGGACATTTGCTATTCCCTAAAACCGTTAAATGAGGTATCATTTTATCCGTTTTATGAAAAAAAGGGGGAATCCGTTATGGATATTCAATCGGTATTAAAAAATCTGCACCCGTTGGAAATCAAGGTATTAAAGAACTTTAAGATAGGCGAAGGATTATATGCAAAAAAACTGCAAGAGGTGTTGCAGTATAAAGAAGGCCACGCAAATCAGGCCTTTTCGTGGCTCAAGCTCAAAGAATTAGTAAAAGAAAAAACAAGAAAGACAACCGTTGTCTATGAATTGACGGAGCTTGGCAAAGACTATGCACAAAACGGATTGCCTGCCGAGCGGATTATCCTATTGTTAAAGAAAGCAGGGCCGCTCAAGCTGCCCGAAATTGCGCAAAAACTCGGCTTACAGAATAAGGATGTCGGCTCTTCCTTCGGAGAACTTTCTAAGGCGGGCTGTGCCGCGATGAATGATGAAAAAAAAGCGTCATATATAAAAGACCCTGACGATAAAAACTTCTTGCTAAAAAAAGCGCTGCTGAAACGTGCCGCAGAGGCTGCCGAGTGCCGTTTACCTGAAGACTCTTTAACGGATGACGAAAAGACCTGCATCGCCGATATTGCGAAAAAGCGCGGCGCAGCGGATGCCGCATTCAAGATTATTGAACGGGACGAGATTGTCTACGCCTTTACGGATATGGTTGCCGCAGTGCAGAAGGCATTGAATGCGGCGGGCATTACCGGCGATGAAACCGGACAGCTGACGTCCGAAAGTCTTAAAACAGGCGCATGGAAAACGCAAACCTTCCGCAGCTACAATATCCAGCTGCCGCCAGCCCGCGTTATCCCCGGCAGGACAAACCCCTATGTCGATTTTTTGGAAGGTGTCAAA
>CAJPTT010000144.1 GCA_905373565.1 uncultured Treponema sp.
GTAAGGTTATTAAATAACTTTTTACGTTAGAGAGGTGTTTTATGTCAGATTTAAAGGAAGAAAAAAAAGACGTTAAAAAGATTATCAACGATCTTTTGGCCGAGCAATATGCAAATGCTTTTAAAGCAAAAGAAGCTGGTATTCCCGTTGGATGGGCTACTTCCGTTTTTCCCCAAGAGCTGGCTGAAGCTTTCGACTTGCCGCTGCTGTATCCGGAAAATCATGCTGCCGGCGTTGCGGCAAAAAAAGAGTCGCTTGAGCTTTGTAATCTTGCCGAGCGGGAAGGTTATTCGGTCGATCTTTGTGCCTATGCAAGGACTAGTTTTGGGGTATTGATTAAAGGCGGATCAGATACTATCCCAATGCCGCAGCCGGATTTTCTTTGCTGTTGCAATAACATTTGTAATGAAGTTATTAAATGGTACGAGAATATAGCACGGGAGCTTGATATTCCGCTTATTATGATAGATACCACCTATAACTTTGACTATGAAGTTTCAGATAGCAGGATTAAGTATCTGCGCGGGCAGTTTGAGGAGGCGATCAAGCAGTTTGAAAAGATTTCCGGTAAGCCGTTTGATCAAAAAAAGTTAGAAGAAGTTATGAAAATATCGTCCAAAAACGGTAAGTTGTGGAAATATTCCATGAGCTTGCCGCAGGGGAATTTTCCTTCCCCTATGAACGGGTTTGATCTTTTTAACTACATGGCCGTCATTGTTTGTGCACGGGGGAAGAAAGAAACAACAGAGGCTTTTGAACTTTTAATCGAACACCTTGAAGACAACGCTGCCAAGGGTTTAACCTCATTTAGAGGTGAAGAAAAGTTCAGAATAATGATGGAAGGCATTCCTTGCTGGCCTTACATTGGTTATAAAATGAAGTCGCTTGCTAAAAAAGGCATCAATATGACCGGTAGTGTGTATCCCCATGCATGGGCTCTTATCTACGAAGAAAACGACCTTGATGGTATGGCGCGTGCCTACAGCTCGATGTTTAACAACGTCAATATTGAAAAAATGGTTGATTACCGGGTTAACGCGCTTAAAGACGGTAACTGCGATGGTGCTTTGTATCACATGAATAGAAGCTGCAAGCTTATGAGTTTTATCCAGTATGAAATGGCTCGCAGGGTTGCAGAGAAAACCGATTTACCCTATGCAGGTTTTGACGGAGATCAAGCAGATCCCAGGAATTTTGCCGAATCTCAATTTGAAACGCGGGTGGAAGGTTTAGTTGAGGTTATGCAAGCAAGAAAAGATATGGGGAGGTAGAGCTGATATGAACGTAAATGAGATACTTTCAAGATTAGAATATGCGGCGGACAATCCTAAGGCATTACTAAAAGAACATGTAGATGCAGGTGCGCAGGTTGTCGGCTGTTTTCCGGTATTTTGCCCCGAAGAAATAGTTATTGCAGCTGGAATGGTTCCCATGGGGATTTGGGGCGGAAACATTGAGCTTGCCAGGGCGAAGGAGTATTTTCCGGCTTTTGCCTGCTCAATGGTACAGGCAATTCTTGAATATGGAATTAAAGGCTCGTACGCCGGTCTTTCGGCAGTTCTTATCCCTGCGATGAGTGATACGCTGATAACCCTTACGCAAAATTGGCGTGCTGCAGTCAAAGATATTCCTATGATAGGCTTTGTGTATCCCCAAAACAGAAAAATCGAAGCTGCCGTTGAATATCTAATAAGCGAATACGAGCTTGTGCGATCCAAATTAGAAGAAATAAGCGGTAAAAAAGTTACCGAGGCGGATTTGATGCAGGCTATTGCCATCTGCAATGAGCACCGAAAGGTGATGATGGACTTTGTTGAAATGGTTCCTCAGCATCTTAACACCTTTACCCCGAAAGTCAGAAGTGCCGTGCTAAAAAGCGGCTACTTTATGCGAAAAGAAGAGCACACAGTGTTGGTTCGGCAATTAGTTGAGCATTATACCGCACAGCCCGCAGAAGATTTTAAAGGCAAGAGGGTTTTGGCAACCGGAATCATACTGGATGATAAAAGGGTTTTAGAAATATTTGAAAAAAACAATATTGCTATAGCCTATGACAACCTTGCCCACGGAACCGTGCAATTTGCAACGCTAGTGCCTGAAACGGGAAAGAGTCAAATAGAGCGGCTTGCTCGATGGTGGCCTGAGGTACAAGCATGCAGCGTTGCCTATGATCCGGACAAAAAACGAGGAAGACTCATCGCTTCTGACGTTAAGCGTCTAGGACTTGATGGTGTTGTGTTTGCATTGCTGTCATTTTCCGATTATGAAGAGTACGACTATCCTATCTTCAAAAAAGACATGGATGAGGCCGGCATTCCGCATCTGCTTTTTAGCGTAGAACAAGGTGCTGCAAGTATCGAGCAGCTTAGAACAAGAATCCAAACGTTCGCAGAAATTTTAGCATAGGATTGGAGGTAAAACATGCTATTTAACAAACAGCAGGAGTTGGTTAGAAAATCGATTAGGGATTTTTGCCAGCGGGAATTGTACAATACTGATGTGGCCGAAAAAATGGATAGAGAAGGCCTTGAAATGCCGCAGACTTTACGGGATAAGCTCGCAAAGTATAAGTTTTTATCTCCTATTATACCAAGAGAATACGGCGGTGCCGGTGTTGATTATGTATCTTATGCAATCATAATGGAAGAACTTTCACGCGCTGATGCTTCTTGCGGTACGTATTTAACAGCGGGGGCCTCGCTTGTTGCTTTACCGCTCATTAATTTTGGTACCCCCGAGCAAAAAGAAAAGTACCTTAGACCGCTTGCGGAAGGGAAAATGGTGGGCGCCTTTGGATTGACTGAACCGGGCGCTGGCTCTGATGCAGGAAGCACCGCCACAACAGCCGTATTGACGGGAGATCACTATATCCTAAACGGAAGAAAGTGTTGGATTACCAATGCACCGTTCTGTGATTTTGCGATAATTACCGCTGTTACCGAAAAGGGCAAGGGTACAAGAGGAATATCAACCTTTATTGTTGAGGCAAAGTGGGATGGTTTTTCTCGGGGTGCGCACGAAGACAAAATGGGCATTAGAGGAACAAAAACATCGGATTTGATCTTTGAAAATGTGAAAGTTCCAAAAGAAAATCTACTGGGAACAGAAGGGCAAGGATTTAAAGTGATGATGAATACCCTTGAATCCGGCAGAATAGGAGTCGCCGCCCAAGCGGTAGGGGTTGCGCAAAGTGCACTTGATGAAGCAATTAAATATACCAAAGAGCGGGTTCAGTTTGGAAAAACACTTGCTTCATTTCAAAACACTCAGTTTACTGTCGCCGAGATGGCCACAAAAGTAGAAGCTGCACGGCTTTTAGTGTATCAGGCAGCTCAATTAAAGGATGCTCACCAAAGTCCTGCGCTTGCTTCTTCTATGGCAAAGTATTATGCCGCAGAAGTTGCAAACGAGGTCGCTTACAAAGCGTTGCAGTTGCATGGCGGATATGGGTTTGTGAAAGATTACCGAATAGAAAGGATTTTTAGAGATGCCCGTATCCTTCCCATCTATGAAGGAACATCACAAGTCCAGCAGATGGTCATTGCAGGAAATCTATATAAGTAGGGATGGAGGAAAAAATGAAGATAATTGTATGTGTAAAACAAGTTCCTGATACCACCGAGGTAAAAATAGACAAAGAGACAAACCGGCTTATACGTGATGGTGTTCCAAGTATTTTAAATCCTGACGACGCTCATGCCCTTCAGCAGGCCTTAGATATAAAGGAAGAATTCGGCGATGTGCAGGTATATGTTCTTACCATGGGACCTCCTCAAGCAGAATCAATGCTGCGAGAGTGCTTGGCTATGGGAGCAGATGAAGCATACCTTCTTACCGATAGAGCTTTTGGCGGATCTGACACATGGGCTACGTCAAACGCGCTTGCAGCAGGTATCAGAAAAATCGGCGAGTATGATTTGATTCTTGCTGGAAGACAGGCGATCGATGGGGATACTGCCCAAGTTGGGCCGCAAATTGCTGAAAAACTAGGACTACCACAGGTAACCTACGTTGAGGGTTTAAAAATTGACAGCAAAAAATTGATCGTTCAAAGACAGTTGGAAGACGGGTATGAAACAATCGAACTTCAAATGCCTGCTCTTTTAACCGCCGTTAAAGAATTAAATGAACCCGGCTATCTTTACGTTGATAAGATCTTTGATTGCTTTGATGCGAAAATACATACGCTAACCATTAATGATGTTGCTATTTCGACGGACTCTGTTGGTTTGAAGGCCTCGCCGACAAGGGTTAAAAGGACATTTACCCCGCTCGTTAAATCTGAAGGAGAAATGCTCCAAGGAACAGAAAAAGAAATGGCAGCGAGGATTGTAAGTGAATTTAAACAAATGCACTTTATATAGAAGGTAATAGGAGTTCATAGTATGGGAATACAAGACATCAGTAGTTATAAACATATTTGGGTCTATGCGGAACAGCGAAAGGGAAAACTGACCCCTGTTGTTATAGAGCTTTTAGGCGAAGGCAAAAAACTTGCCGCTGTAAAAGGTGTTAAACTGAATGCCATATTACTTGGCCACAACATCGGTGCGCTTGCAAAAGAGCTTATTGCATACGGGGCAGAAACCGTGTACTGCGCCGATGATCCGCTTTTGGAAAACTATACCACCGATGCATACACTAAGGTTATCGTTGATGCTGTTAACAGCATCAAGCCTGAAATAATGCTTATTGGAGCAACCCACATCGGAAGAGATCTTGCACCACGAATGGCATCAAGATTAAACACCGGCTTAACAGCCGACTGCACTAAGCTTGAAATAGACGAAGAAGACGGTAAAATTCTGCAAACACGGCCTGCTTTCGGCGGCAACATAATGGCAACTATCATCTGCCCGGAAAACAGACCTCAAATGTCCACAGTACGGCCGGGAGTCATGGATAAAGCCGAAAAAAACACTGCGAATAGCGGAGACATCGTTAATCTTGACATTAGTCTTTCTGCTTCCGACATTAGAACCAAGGTTCTTGAAGTTGTTAAATCGGTAGGAGAGCAAGTTTCGCTAACCGATGCCTCTATTATCGTAACGGGAGGAAAGGGCTTAGGAAGTCCTGATGGATTTAAGATTATTAAAACCTTAGCAGATACCTTGGGCGGGGTAGTCGGATCTTCGCGTGCTGCCGTTGATGCAGGATGGATTGACCGATCACATCAGGTAGGACAAACCGGCACCACGGTCAAGCCTAATCTGTACATTGCCTGCGGAGTATCCGGCGCCATCCAACATCTTGCAGGTATGAAGGAGTCCGATGTAATTGTCGCTATAAATTCCGATCCCGACGCTCCTATATTTAAGGTAGCCGATTATGGCATCGTAGCGGACTTATACAAAGTTATTCCGGAAATGCTTGAAGCAATTGCCGCAGTAAAAAAATAGTAGAACTTCAAACGAAAGGAATCGTTGATTAATTTAAATGCGAATTAATCAGCGATTCCTAACGGTGAGTTTTTTGCTCCCAAAACTACAGATCGACGCAGAAAGCTCAATAAATATGGCTTAAAAGTTATGGTATTTGATAAAGCAGGAGAAGACCGAAAAATGCAAAAAAGCTGCGGCTCCGGTCTTATCCAAGAAAAAGGAAACGAGTAGATTGTTGAGTTTGAAATATAAAATAATGGTTTTTGTGGGAGGATCCTTTTTGCTATTATTTGGCGTATTTCTTTCAATAGATGTAATAAGTCAACAAAAGAATAATGCTGAATCATTGGCAAAGCTGGAAGTTCAGTTATACAATGCGTATGACACGACTATAAAAAGAGAAACTGAAACTATGATTTCTCTCATAGATTCTTACGATAGCATTTATGAAAAACAAAATATGCCAATCGTAGAAAGACAAACCGCAATAAAAGAAATTATCCGAAATATTCGATACGATGCAGAAGGCTATTTTTGGATTGATACTTTTGATGGTACAAATGTTTTACTTCCGCCAAGTCCGGCCTCAGAAGGGAAAAGCCGAATAGATTTTAAAGATGTGAATGAATTTTATGTAGTGCAACATTGCATCGAGGTTGGGAAAAAGGGAGGAGCATTTTTTGATTTTTGGTTTCCTAAACCCGGCTCTAATACGCCTTATCCTAAGCGCGGGTACAGTTTAGCGTATGCAAAATACGAATGGGTAATTGGAACGGGGAATTACATTGATGAAATTGAAACAGAAGTAAAAGCAGAAAAAGCAGAAATGTCTTCAAATCTTGTTAAAGATATTGTAGTGCGAGTTATCGGGCTTTCAATACTTATTCTGATTATGATTGTGTTTGGCGCATTTTTAAGCACGAAAATGTTTGTTAATCCGATTATATCTGTTTCAAAAAACTTAAAAAACATTGCGCAAGGCGACGGAGACCTTACCGTTCGGTTGCCGGTACGCGGCAAAGATGAAATTGCAGAGCTTTCCCAATACTTTAACGAGACG
>CAJPTT010000145.1 GCA_905373565.1 uncultured Treponema sp.
ACACTGCCGGCCTGTGTTTCAATACTTTCATTTAATTTTTTAATAATCCGAATAATCTCTTCAACGGTGGCATCCGTTTCCGTAACGCTTGCAGCCTGCGTCAGCGCCTGCTGCTTTACGGTATCGATACTGGCGCTGATTTGATGTACGGAAGTTGCCGTTTTGCTCATATTTGAGGCAAGTTTATTGCCGATTTCTTCCATAATACTGCTATTAGCGCCGACCGATCTGATAGACGCACCGATTTTAGCAATCGTTTCATTAAAATAGTGAGATAGATCGGTAACTTCATCACTACCGGTAATCGGCAGCCGAACGGTTAAATCACCTTCGCCTTGCGCAATGTCTTTTAGCGCTCTTACTGCAATTTGAACGGGACCTACCATTTTTTTGGCAATAAAATAGACGATGACAAGCGATATAAGCAAAATGATATTTCCCATAATACTAATCGAACGCCGCAAGAAGGCAAATGTTTCCATAAATTCATTTACCGGCGCCCTGATAATAACTCCCCATCCGGTACTTTTAATCGTCGCATTAGCGGCAATATATGAATTTCCGTTAAAATCGTAGTAACCGACATTGCTATGCGTTGTATTGAGTGCGTGCTGAATAAAAGAAGCCAATGATGCCTGCTGCGGATTAGTCTTTGCTTCTTCGATAGGATTATACATTTTTTCTACAAGCGATGTATCTTTATGCGCAATAAAGTTACCCGTTAAACCGATGATATAGCATCGACCGGTCTTACCCACAACAATGTCCGCTATATCTTCCGAAAGACGTTCGGCCAATATGACTGCATTTAAAACCCCTACGATCGTATGAGCGTCATCATAAACCGGTACTGCAAAAATAAGCACAAATTTATCCAATGAACGGGAAACCAACGGTTCGGAAACGAAATGTTTACCGCTTACCGCTGTCTTGAACCATTCGCGATCGGCAACCGAAACTTTTTTTCCGTCTGAGGTATACCGTACTCCGGAAAGGTTATAAAGATTAAGCTGCGCTAATCTTTTATTAAAAGAAACTTCTCTTTGAAGCTGCGCTTCTTTTTCTCCATACGGTATCGATTGATCTGCAAGAATAGGCATACGCGCGATGCCTTCGAGAAATTGAAAGGTGGAATTTATCCGTCCATCGATAATTTCCGCAACGTCCGCAGCCTTATCCGTTAAATGAGCCTCTACTTTTTCGGATACTGCTTTGCGAGCTATATTGATAGCGAGTACGCCCTCTACAACAGAAGCAATTGCGATTAAAATGCCGAAGATCAATACCAGCTTCGTTTTTAAAGAGAACCGCCTCTTGTTTTTTCCGTTATTCATAAACGTGCCTCTCATCATGATGATTACATTTGGGCATCTCTAAAAACTTGGTTAGATTTTTAGAGGTTCCCATTTGTGAATATTGATGAAAAAAGAGTTTTAAATGTCCGCATTTTTCTATCAATATTCTATCGAGTTCTATCAGTATATACGTTTTTTTCGGAATGACAAGCGTATGCGTATGCGGGGTAAACGCATCGGGCCGTTTTTCATATCCGCCACGGATGGCGGTGGTACTAATCAGCAACAAGTTTTTCGTTAGAAAAATTGATCCTATTCGACCGGAACAGGATGCTGTTACGGCGCACGTCCAAAATCTTGCACAAAAGTCTGTTATCCGATAATCTTACGGCATGGAAACTCAACACAAACTCTCTTTTGCTTCGGATTATACGGAAGGGGCGCATCCTGCGATTATTGAGCGCCTTGTGCAAACAAATATGGAACAGACGGCAGGCTACGGAAGCGATGAATATTGCGAGCGGGCTCGCTCCCTTATCAGAAAAGCGTGCGAATGCCCTGAGGCCGCTGTGCATTTTCTTGTCGGCGGTACACAGACAAATGCGACGGTTATCGATGCGCTCCTCAACCGATATGAGGGTGTTATCGCGGCCGAGACCGGGCATGTTGCCGTACACGAAGCGGGAGCGATAGAGTTCGGCGGACATAAAGTGCTTTCTATTGCCTGCGACAAAGGTAAAATCACCGCCGCTTCGGTTAAACGGTATCTACAGAATTTTTATGCTGACGGAAACTATGAGCACATGGTTCATCCGGGAATGGTGTATATTTCGCAGCCGACTGAATACGGAACGCTCTACACCAAGCAGGAGATGAGCGCGATCAATGCAGTGTGCCGCGAATATCATATTCCGCTGTATGTTGACGGAGCGCGACTCGCGTATGGGCTTGCCTGCAAAGAAAACGATGTAACGCTTGCCGACCTTGCAGCACTCTGCGATGCTTTTTACATCGGCGGCACCAAATGCGGCACACTCTTCGGAGAAGCGGTTGTTATTCCCAATCCTAAACGCAGTCCTCATTTTTTCACTATTATGAAACAGCACGGCGCCTTACTCGCAAAAGGAAGGCTGCTCGGCATTCAGTTTGAAACGCTTTTTACCGATGACCTGTATCTTCATATCGGGGAAAATGCAATCCGTGCCGCCGATACTATCCGCACTTTTCTTGCTTCACACGGGTACGAACAATATTTTACCGCCCCGACAAATCAGATTTTCATCGTCCTTGACAATACACGCTATGCAGAACTTTCAAAAAAAATCACATTCGGTTTTTGGGAAAAGAAAGACGATTCGCACACCGTTGTCCGCATCGCAACAGACTGGGCAACTACACAGGAGAACGTAGAAAAGCTCTTACAAACGCTTGCGTAAACGGTATATTTTTGGGCATCTCTAAAAAACTCGGCTGCATGTTTGTCGGTTGGCTTTTTAAAGATGCCTTTTCTTATTTGCGGAACTCCTTCACTTTTTCCGCAAAGTCTCGAAGCGCGGCAGAAACGCGGACGGTAACATCTGCCGTATCCATACCGCTCAAGAGCTCGATACCTTCATCGATATGGCTTACCGCCCATATCCTAAACCGCTTTTCGGCGATAGCATTGATGACGCGCTCCGGCAAAAAGAGATTGTTTTTATTGCCCTGAGGAATCATCACCCCTTGCGTGCCGGTAGACCTGAGAATCGCGCAGGTATCGAAAAAGCCGGTTATCTTTTCCGAAATACCGCCCACCGGCTGCACCATACCGAGTTGATTCAAACTGCCGGTTACCGCAATGTCCTGCCTGAGCGGGATGCCCCCGATTGCGGAAAGCAGCGTGAAAAGCTCGGCGCAGGAAGCGGAGTCTCCGTCGATCATACCGTACGATTGTTCAAAGCAGATTGCAGCGGAAATCGACAGCGGAAAATCAGGCGCGTATTTTTGCCGGAGAATCGAGCTGATGATGAGGTGCGCCTTATCGTAAATTTCACCGGAAAGCCCCGCCTCCCGCTCGATGTTGATAATACCGGCGGTACCCGGCGATGCTTGGGCGGTAACGCTCACCGGTATGCCGAAGGTATGGAAGCCGCGCTCCTCTACGGCAAGCCCGTTGATTTTTCCCACTGCGGTGCCGGATGTGTCGATTAAAATTTCTTTGAGCTGCACCATCTCGGCGAATTTTTCTTCGGGTAAGGCCGCAAGGTAATGCCGCCGCTCGATTGTTTTGGTAATGATCTCATCGGTGATAAGCTCGCACGATTGCTGATTCGCCGTATAATTCGCCTCCGCAACAAAATCCGCAATCTTCGTAAACTGAGCGGAAATCAAATGTCGGCTCTCCGAAAGTTCAACCGCATAGGCAAGCAACTTCGCATACCCCGAATCGCTGAACGGCAGCGAATGGCGGTCTTTTACAAAGGTTTCAATGAGCGCCAAAACGGCAGCCAAGTTTTCATCCGTCAGCGGCATCACCGAATCGAATTCTGCGCACACCTTGAACAGCTTATAAAAGTCGGGATCCTCCTGATAGAGAATCTCATAGGAATATTCGCCGCCGATGATGATAACCTTCAGCTGCGCAGGAATCGGCTCCGGTTTTAAAAGCGAAGGCGTATGGGTACCGGCGGGCGGCGCTTGCACGGCGATACGACCCGACTGCAATACCCGTTTAAGGTACACCCATGAATCTTCTTCTTCCAAAAGGTCTTTCAGCCGCAGCACCAAAAAGCCGCCTAAGGCACGGTGTACCGCTCCGCCGCGCAGCCGTAAATGACCGTTCAGCAGTCCGTCCTCTTCATCACCGTGTCCTTCGATCGTCCCGAAAAGATTGGAAAAGTTCGGCTGGTTTTCGTCGATAACGTAGGATTTATCCTCCGTATTTTCGCAAATCAGATTGATTGCATACCGCCCGAAAAAAGCCTTCTTGTGCCGCGGAGACTTAAACGGCGCTGCATACATCACAGCACGGGCAATCAAATCCGTCTCGGTCTTTTTTAAAAAGGACGCAATCTTCTCGTTGTGTTTTTTCTGCGTATCGGTTTCGGCAGGATAGCCGTTCAACAGTGCACGAGGCTGCTCAAGCTCCGCCGCGATAATCGGTTTGAGTAAATCGATGTAAAGCTGCTTGAGTTTTTCTTCCGCCTCCGTTCGGTTTTTCCGCAGCAGGGCAAAAAGATCGGCCAGCTCATCGAGCGAGCGGTAATATGTTGCACGCAAATCGTTGAGCGCTTGTTCGGAAAATTTCTTCCGCGCTACCAGCAGCTGCAGCTCCCCGAACGGAACCTCTTTTCCTTTAATAAGCGGAATCAAATCGACGGATTGATTGGAATCGTCTTTCAGCTGCAAGAGCTTAAATCCCCGCGACAGCATCGTTACTTCAAAATTCGCAAGCAGGGAATTTTCGTCGCTGTCTACCGCCGACATAATCTTCTTTTGAGCAGACAAAAAATTCTCAGACTTTTCAATCTGCAGCGCCTGTTTATAGAGAGCTTCAATCGCATTTTTGAGGCTGTGCTGAAACTTCTTGCCCTCACCTGCCGGAAAAAACAGCGCGATCGGTTCCGCCGGATGCCGGTAGTTATGCGCATACGCAATATCTTGCAAGGCGGCGGTATTTGGTTTATAGTCCTTGAGCAGCGAAGAGAGAACCGTCCGGCGGCCTGTTCCCGGCGCTCCCATAATAAAAATGTTGTAGCCGTCGTCCCGAATACTTAAACCGAGTTCCAATGCGGACACCGCGCGGAGCTGTCCGACAATCGGCTTATGCGGCGCCTGTGTTTTTAATGCGGCAATTTTCGATTCCGGTATATTGAATTGAATTTCTGAAAGCGGAAGCTCCTGTGCCGAAGCCTGCTGCGGGATGTTTGACGTTGACGATGTATTCAATAGCTTCACTCTCCTCAATGATTATGAGATACAAAAAGGCAACTCTAAAAACTCAGGTATAGTTTTTAGAGTGTCCCAAAAGGAAAAAATATGACCGATCTGTTACTAAGCGAGCTTGTCGTTCTGCTCCTCTTACTGCCGGTATTACTGCGCCCGTTTTCAAAAAGCTTAAAAAAAGGCCGCGCAATTCCTATTCTACCTTTTCTGAGCCTCTTTGTCTGTATCTGTATTATCATCGGACAGGGAATCGTCCTCTATCTTTTTATTCTCGTTCTCTTTGTTCTGATTGTCTGCCTTTCGGAAATAATACGGCTGATTGCGTTTTCCCAAGGGATGCTGAACGATTTTTACGGTATCGCATCGATGATGCTGCGCATTGTGTTATTGTGCCTTTTTTGCGGAGCAGCGTATTGTGCGTTCAGATTTGCGCCGGAAGCAAGTATCAGAACCGAATATCCGCTGACCGTCCGTCCTATCGAATTAACCGACAAAACAAGCGCCGGTACCGATAAAGGCACTGCCGAACAAACCGCCGATTCCGCTTCACCTGATTCTTCCGCTCCGCGGAATCCTATCGAAGGATTGTTGATTGAGCGGCAGGGCGGCGCTGATAAAAGAGCGCTGGTGATTATTGCCGAAGCCTTTCCATACACCGAACGGCCGGAAACGCTCGCCTCTCTTCTGGCGGATCAAGGCTATACTGTTGCGGAAATCACGAGACTCAAACCGCGCGGCGTTATTCCGCGTATCGAACTCTACCGCAAGCTGCTGCACCTCGTCGGGAAAAAAGAGCAGCGGTATTTAATAAAAGAAGATGACCCGCAGACGGCTGCGTTCTTTGCCGACTTTCTCGAACAAACGGTTGCGCGTTACGGACGCAATAAACGGATATTTTTATATGCGGAAGGAATCTATACCGATTTAGCCGCGCACTTTTGTACGGAAAATCCGGGTGTATTTGCCGGTGTGTTTTTCAGCCTTTCCGAAGAAGAGCCGCTGCCGTCCGCCCCCGACGGATGGATACAAACTATGCGGGAACACAATCCGGAACTTCTGCCTGAAGACAATACAACAGCGGATACTACCGCCGTATCTGATGCAGCATCAGAGCAAGCAGCAGGTGCCGGTGGAAACGGCGCGGCGGAGACAGCTCCCGCTGTTTCCGCCGCGCCGGCAACTGCCCCCACACAGCCGGAGCAGCCG
>CAJPTT010000146.1 GCA_905373565.1 uncultured Treponema sp.
TTTTTGAAACGCCGGGAACGCCTTCTTCGACATTGCTCATTTCGTTTTGCTTTAAACCGCTTAAAATAACCGGCTCTCCCGATTGGGAACGAACCTGCGTTGTAATAATTTTTTCGGAAGTAGGCGGCGGATTCCCCGTATTGAGCGCGACATCAGCGCCTCGTTTTGAAATTGAAGCGGTAATAGTCGTGGTAATCACCCCTTCGCCGGAGACCCATCCATTAATAGTAAGCATTAAACCGGATGTTATCTCGCGGGTAACTCCCGTGTATTTCGGCTTGCCGGTTTCAGGATCGACATTGGAATCGCGGTAGCGGTAGGTACTTGTATTCTGAAACTTAATTTCCTGTCCCGAAAGCCCGTACAACATAGTATCGGCAAATATCCGCGCCTCGCTGCTTCCCATTGCAGTGCTCAGTTTTGCTGCAAATTGATAGCCGAAGACTGAAATCGCATCGAAATTTAATGATAATAAGCTCCCGAGTACGCCGCTTACCAAAGTTTGATCGCCGGGTTTTAGACCTCGCGCGGCAACGTTAAAATTCCATTTAAAGTTATCGGTAGACTGATACTGCACAATCAATAAATCATACCGCAGCTGTGCGTGGGGACGATCGATGTATGCGATATCTTTTAAAAAAGCTTTCCGCCGCTCTTCGCTGCCTACATAAAAAAAGCTGTTACCGTCTCCGACATCGATAATATTGTTTTGATTCGCAGAAGGAGGCAGCTTCTTTAGAAGGTCTTCCGTCCGTATGTATTTTAATTTTATCGGCATACTTTTTGGGCCGTAATCAATCGATTCCAGCCATTTGGAAAGTACATATTGCTTATCCGGCAGCATAAGTGCAAAAAATCCGGTATTATCGGCGAGCGGAGTTATCGGTACATCGGGAAATTGTGCCTGTAAAAGTGTAGTTACTTCCTGTATATTTTTATATTTAAGTTTAAAAAGATTCCATTGCTTACCTTCACGCTTGAGTTTATTGATTATTTCGCTTTGCTGTACGGGGAAAATATAATACATACGGTTCTTTTCCGCATATTCCGCTCCAGCCTGTTCAAGCACATAGCTCAACGCCTCTTCAAACGGCTTACCGGCAAAATCAAGCCGCTCAATGGTTTGCGTTCCGTTCACAAACGAAGAATATTCACGCTTTGCCTGCTTAAAAAGAGAATCAAGAATTTCTTGCAATACCCCTTTCTGAATGCGAACCGTAAAAAGCCCTCCGGTTTCTTTTATATCGAGCATATATGACGGCATTTGACTTGCCTGCATTGCCTGCGCGGGATTCTTTTTAATTGAAAGGTAGGTATCATACACGGATACAGTATAGTCGCTGTAAGGCTTCATAATGAGAGAGATTGCTTCCTGCACGGTACTTTCTTGAATATGAATGGATGTTGTAACATGCGGTAAAATATCGGCGGCAACGGTTGTTCCCGTTTCCCGCGCAAGGTATTCGATTAATGTCCGCAATTCCACTTCCGAAGCGTCGAGTTTGATGTGCCCTTCCTCAAGCGGACGAATCAGCACACGTGTTACCGTCCAGACATGTTCGTTTTTTTCTACATAGAGATCATTCAGTGCTATAAAAGTATCGAATGCTTGTTCAAAATCATTCCCACTGAATTGAAATTGCGCGGTTCCGTCTACCGTCTTATTTACGACAATGGGGATTTTACTGTACACCGATAGTGCATAAACAATATCGGTAATGGGTTGCCTGATAAATTGAAAATTTAAAAGAGGCTCCGCTTCATTCTTATTCTCTGCTGCTAACGGAATGCACAAACATATTATACAGCAGAGCTTTAACAATTTTTTTCTCATACGATCTCCACGGCAAACGCATCAGGCCGTTTTTTTAGCAGCGCCGCAATTACATCCTTTCGATTTTTATATATTCAAGCCGAACAGCAGCGCTATTAATTCTATACTACAGGCGCCTATAGATAAAAAAGGGATAAAAGGCAGCGTTTTTTGCTTATTTCTACCACAGATAAAAAAGAGCAGAGCTAAGATACAGGCAATGCTCACCGCGGCATACCATTTTACAATCCCTAAAAAAGCGCCGATAAAACCGGAAAACCATACATCTGCAAGTCCGAGCCGTTTTTTGCTTATATAATATGCAAATAAAAACAGCAGCATACCTAATGCGGCGCCTCCGAAACTTTCCCATGCTGCAAACGGCGCCTTTACGCATAAGGTAACGGCAATTACGGCATACAGATAGATACGTTTTATTTCGCCGTACGCAATATCTTGATAAGAAAAATATACACAAATCAGTATAAAGATACTATAGGAAAGCATAGGATTATTCGGCTTCACTTCGAAACGGTAAAGCTGATTTTATGCTAAATAGGATTTTCAGGCAACCATACCGCGCGTTCCCTGCGGGACGAAGTCTTGACATAACGATAAATATTTTAGATGATGCCCTAATGGGTAATGCGGTGAAATTTACCAGATCCTATTTGCAAACCCTGTCAACGGATGCTCTTTTTACATTAGCCGACCAATACGGACTGTTTTTATCGTCTGATTTGACGCGGCATCTTTTGATCGGTGAATTGCTCGATCTTGATGATGGAGCGGTGTATGATGAAGACGGTGTGGATTCCATTTCGACATCGGCAAAATCTCAAGAAGCGTCATATAGCTATCACATGACCGAAATATGGGTTGTGTTAAAGAATCCGCTGTGGTTTTTTGTCTTTTGGGATTTTCATAAGCGTCTTTTTACCGAGCTGACGGAAGCAAAAGATTTTTCCTCTTTTTCGTTACGAGTTCATTCGATCGATCCTGATGACGTTTCAAAATCGGTGGATTTTTTTGACATACAGGTGCCGACGGAAGATCGCAAGCGGTATGTGCATGTGTCTTTTGACGAGTGTATGCACCGCATTGATCTACTGGCTCGTTTTACGAACGGGCATGAGCAAGTTTTGGCACAATCCCGGATCGTTAGTATGCAACGGAGAAATATTCCGCAGCGGCTTTGTATTCCTCAAAACGCGGTAAATAAGGTAATCAATTTATCGGGACTGGCTTCTTTAAAGAAGTCTCACTTCCGGCATTACCGGCAGGCCTTTAGATAGAAAAACTTCTAAAAACTCCGATGTTTAGAGGTTGCCCTGTATTCGACGAATCTATATTCGAGGTGCCCGATGATTAAAAAGACTTTGCTTTTTGTTTTTCATGCTCACATACCGTATATCCGCCATACGGCAGAAAATGAACCGCTTGAAGCAAACCAACTGTATGAAATGATGTCATACGGTTTGCTGCCGTTTTTACGGATGTGCAGGCGCTTGGATTCCGATACCGTTCCGTTTAAATGTGCACTTGTTATTTCTCCGCTCCTCTGTGAAATGCTTAAATCGCCCTTTTGTCAAAAGCGATACGACGCGTATTTGGATCGTCACATTGCATTTGCGCAACAGAAATTACAACGGGCTGCAGGATATCCTCAGGAAGTTTTGATACGACACTACCGTGATTTTTTAACGCAGAGTCGTGAGGATTTTAACGTTCTGTATAAGAAAGATATTTTAAGTGGAATAAATTCTTTTGCGGCCAAAGGTTGTATTGAACTGCTCGCAACATCG
This sequence comes from uncultured Treponema sp., assembly GCA_905373565.1. Lineage (GTDB taxonomy): Bacteria > Spirochaetota > Spirochaetia > Treponematales > Treponemataceae > Treponema. The sequence continues at coordinate 3,619 of CAJPTT010000146.1, forward strand.
GCGACTCCGTGTTTTTTTCCTTTCTATCAGGATATGCCCGAAGCGCTTACCGTTCAGATTGAACAAGGACTTATCAGCTTTCGCGAGGATTTTGAGGCGGTACCCGCGGGGTTTTGGCTCCCGTCGATGGGCTATGATACGGGGTTAGACCGTATTATCAAGTCGTATGGCCTCGATTATACCGTATTGGAAAGCCAGAGCTTTTTATTTGCCGACCGGCCGCCGGTGAACGGTGTCTTTTCTGCCGCGATGGGCGAAAGCGGCCTTTCATTTTTGGGAAAAGACAGCGCTGCATGTGCCGATATTGCGCATCCGGAAACCGGTTTTTATTTACACCCCGATTATCTTGACACTGATAAAGATGCAGGGTTCGAACTGGATGGAGAAGCGCTTTTACCCCTGTTTGACGTGAAAAAAGGCCGACGCACGACGGGATTTTGCTACCACCGGCGGGGCGGCGGCGACTATGATGCAGCGGCAGGCGCACTACAGGCGGAAAAGGACGCCGAACGGTTCATTGCAAACCGTGATGCGGTATTAACGGAGGCTGCGGCACTGCTTGATATCGATCCCGATCCGTTATGCTCCGTTTCCGTATTACCGCTTAGGTTTCTAGGTAAAACATGGCGGGAAGGAATGAGCTGGTTGGAATCGGTATTCCGCAAACTTGCGCAGCGGCGTGATATACAGTGTGCGTTGCCGACCGAATACCTTAAAAAAGTGCGGCGGATACAGAGTATTAATCCTTTTTATGCTTCCAACCTGCCGAGCGGCTATGCGGACGAACTGATCAATAGCTCAAACGATTGGATGTTCCCTCGTATTCAAAAAGCTACCGAACGGATGATCGATCTTGCCGGACGTTTCCCCGATGACCAAGGCCTTAAAGAGCGGATGTTGAATATGGCTGCGAAAGAACTGTTGCTTGCGCAGTCGATGGATTGGCCGTTGATGGCGGATGCTCAAGTTTCCGCCGAATACGCTGCCGTGCAGTGCAAGGAGCATCTTGCTACTTTTACCGATGTGTATGATTCGCTCGGTTCGGGTTCGATCGGCACCGATCGGTTGATTAAGAGAGAAAAAGAATATCCGATATTTTCGGATATGAATTACCGTTTTTTCATATCAGGGGGTACGATAAAAAGCTCCTCCTAAAATAGCGTCGGAGCTTTTTATCTCGAGTTTGCATGAGCAAACTCGATTATTTACGTGTGCGCGTAATGCGCGCACGGCTAAAAACTTTTTCGGAAACTGATGTTTCCTGCAAAAGTTTTTATGGGGGTAAGAAATGAAATTAGTGCTTATACGGCATGGCGAAAGTGAATGGAACAAGTTGAACCTGTTTACCGGTTGGACTGATGTGGAATTGTCGGACAAGGGTGTAGAGGAAGCGAAGGAAGGCGGAAAGGCGCTTGCCGCAGCCGCTTTTGACTTTGATATCTGCTATACCTCATACTTAAAACGGGCGATTCATACGCTGCAATTTGTATTGGATGAGCTTGACCGCAACTGGCTTCCCGTTGTTAAAACATGGAAGCTGAACGAACGGCATTACGGCGATCTGCAAGGATTGAACAAGGCTGAAACAGCTGAAAAATACGGAGAAGCGCAGGTAAAAATTTGGCGCCGCTCCTTCGATATTGCGCCGCCCGTCCTTTCGGAAGACGATGCACGCTGCCCGTATCTCCAAACCGCATACCGTGGTGTTGATAAGGCGGAGCTTCCCCGTACCGAAAGCCTGAAAGATACGATTGCACGGGCTGTTCCATATTTTGAATCGGTCATTAAAAAGGATATGCTGGCCGGTAAGCGCGTACTGATTGCCGCCCACGGTAATTCGCTTCGTGCACTTATTAAGTACTTCGAGCACCTCAGCGATGAAGAGATTATTCAGGTGAATTTGCCGACAGGCGTTCCCCTCGTCTATGAATTTGATGTCAATTTTAATGTGGTGAGCAAGGCTTATTTGGGAGATCAGGAAAAAATCAATGCTAAGATAAACGCCGTTGCAAACCAAGGCAAGGCGAAATAAGCGTTGATTTAATCTTTATCATGCAAGAAAACGAAGTACAGAACCGCGCGCACGTGAATAAACTCATCGTTAAAGGTGCGCGCGAGCACAATCTCAAAAATATCGATGTGGAGCTGCCCCGCGACAAGCTCATTGTAGTGTCGGGGCTTTCCGGTTCGGGAAAAAGCTCCCTTGCCTTTGATACCATCTTTGCCGAGGGACAGCGGCGGTATGTGGAATCCCTTTCGGCGTATGCGCGGCAGTTCTTAGACCGTATGGATAAGCCCGATGTCGATTATATCGAAGGCTTGTCTCCGGCTATTTCCATAGAACAAAAGACCACGCACCGTAATCCGCGCTCGACGGTCGGTACGGTAACGGAAATTTACGACTACTACCGCCTCCTGTATGCCCGAACGGGGCATCCGCATTGTCCGCAGTGCGGGAAAGAAATTCAGGAACAAACGGTCGATCAAATTATCGATGCGATTATGAGCTGGGAAGACCGTACTCGTGTTCAAATCCTCGCGCCGATTATCAAGGGCAAGAAGGGCGAACACCAGAAGATTATCGAAGACGCCCAAAAGGCGGGTTTTCTCCGTGCACGCATCGACGGGCTGACGGTTAATTTGGAAGATGGCGTTAAGCTCGATAAACAAAAAAAACACACCATAGAGATTGTCGTAGATCGTATTCAGCTGTCCGCCGATGCCCGCAAACGCCTTTCGGAGTCGGTGGAAACTGCGTTGGAAAGTTCCGGCGGGACGCTGATAGCGTTGCGGCAAAAGAC
>CAJPTT010000147.1 GCA_905373565.1 uncultured Treponema sp.
TCACCGCTCCCGCACAAAAGGCGAGGCATTCCATACGCTTCTTTTCGGGTACGAACAACAGTGTTGTTTTTTTCGATTTCCATACAAATTCCGTTTCAAGCTCGATATTGACTTTTGAACGGCAGGATGGGCAGGTAAAAGACAAAAAGGCGCCTTTTTTTATCTCCTCCGTTACTGCCGGACGGGCATCAAGATCGATTGTTTTTTCATATTCCACATCAAACGAACAGTCACATTTACAGGTAATTTTTTGCATAATTTCTCCTAAAAAAACGCTGAACTTGCTTCACAAGCGAATAGTTCTAAAGCGTTCTCACTTCATAATATATAAGATATCTGCCCATAATGCAAAGAAAAAAAGCACTGCGATAAAGGCAAATCCTACGAACTGGAGGTAATATAACACACGAGGCGGTATTTGCCGGCGGACGATACATTCGATAAAGGCGGTAAAGATCAATCCGCCGTCCAGAATAGGAATGGGCAAGAGGTTCATTAAAAAAAGCGACACGCATATTACCGCGACAATTTCAGCAATATTCACAAAGCCCGCTCGTGTATTTTCGCTAAAGCCGTCCGCTGCAAGACTGCCGATCATCGAACTGATTCGTACCGGCCCGGCAACCGCATCAGTCATACTCACGCCTTTAAACAGAAGCCCGAGGCTTTTCAGCGTGACAGCCGTCAGTTCTCCGGTTTGCACTATCCCTTGGCGTAAACTGGCAATAAAATCGGTTCCTTTCTCGGTTACAGTGATATATTCCCAATTCAAACCGAGATCGACGCTGCCGTTTTCCGTACGGACAAGGTTTACCGGCAGCTCAATCCGCTCGCCGTCACGGATAAGCTCAAAGAGTGCGGTCTTTTGCGTATAGTCGCGGAAAAAATATATCAACGTCATCTGGTTATCGAGCGCTGTGCCGTCAATACCGGTAAGCCGGTCACCTGCTTTTATTCCCGCCAAATCGGCTGCGGAGTCTTTCCGCACGGATGCAATTTCGAGCGGCACATAACGGTAAATACCGACTTGCCCCGCGCCGGTCTTTTTATTCAGGCTCGGACGAATCGTTGTACTGAGCTGCTCGCCGCCTCGTTCAATAATCATCGTAAGCGATTCTTCGGGATGAAGCGCGATAATCTGCTGAATATCGGCGAAGTTTGCTGTTTTTTCGCCGTTGATTTGGAGAATACGATCGCCTATCTGTAAACCGGCTGCCCGCGCAGGCGATTCATCGCTCGGATCGAGGCGGTATACCGGTACGATACGGTTATCGGTGGTGTAGTATGTCCTGCCGAGCCCGCTTATCATGGCAAGTGCGGCAGCGGCAAGCAAAAGGTTGGCAAAGGGCCCCGCAAACGCTATCAGTATCCGCTTAAAGGGATGTGCGGCAAAAAGGCTCCCTTCTTCCTTGGGAACACTGAGCAGTTTTTTTTCGTACGCCTCTCTAAACGCATGTTCACCCTTCATGCCGCAGTAGCCGCCGATGGGAATCGCCGACAGCCGGTAGTCGGTTGTACCGAACTTTTTATGCAGCAGTATCGGCCCCCAGCCGATGGAAAAGCTCTCCACCGACACTCCGCAGAGCTTAGCAGCGATAAAGTGCCCCAGCTCATGGATAAATACAACAATGCCGAGTACCGGCAATCCGATTAAAAATTTTACCATCTATATAGTCCTTCGCAGGGTAACCGCATCAGGTTATTTTTTTTACACCCGCAGAATAAATAGGGTTGTTCAACCAGAACTGCCAAGGATGGCAGTGGATCCATGCAGCAGCGACGTTTTGTGTACACGCACAAAACTCGCTTTCAACTGTTGTACACGGATGTACAACAGTTGAAGATGGCTCAAATGGTCGCCCAATTCCCTGTGCTTCTGCGGTATTTGAACTACACACCTGATGCGGTTATCCTTCTTTTCTATAATAAACTGCGTGAAATTTTAGATAAAATTTCACGCAGAAGGAAGGCAACCGCTTAATATTTGGGCATCTCCTAAAAACTCAGGTATAGTTTCTAGAAGATATCTCATCAGCAAAGTTGATAGACTTGAGCTTTTAGAGGTTCCCAATCTTTTCCACTTCTTGTACGGTTAAGCCGGTGACTTGCACAATCTTTTGTACGGAATCGCCTAATTGCTTTAATATTCGTGCTGTTTCAAGCGCTTTTTGATGTGAACCTTCAGCAAGACCGAGCGATTTACCTTCAGCAAGACCGAGCGATTTACCTTCAGCAAGACCGAGTGATTTACCTTCAGCAAGACCTTGTACGATACCTGCTTTCCATCCGTCATTTCGTGCATCTCGTTCAATGGTATTTACCAGCATATATTCTCTCCTCAACTCTTCATTTGCTTTTACCTCTTTTATCCGTTGCTCTAGCTTTTGGATAAACTCGTCGTCGCTATTCACGGTCCCATTCATATACTCTAAAAATGCTTTTAACTTCTCATTCTTCTCGTACGCCGCTGCTTTACTGTTTATGATAATCTTTGTTACCCCGTCGTACAGCTCTATCCTATTATTTTCACAGCACATTGTCTTAAAAGTATACACCGGTAGCGCTTTTTCAAGATAGTCAAAAGTACAAAAAAAGAGAATAAACGTATCAGGAAGGCTTTCATACGGTTTGTTTTTTCCCAACAAGCTAACATCAATAGCAGCCTGATAGTAACGAATACGTTTTGCAAGGTCTTTTTTATCGATGGCTTGCATTTCAATGTCATAAATATGCCCGTTGCAGTCTTTCGCCCATACATCAAACCGTACGCCTTTTGCTCGCCCTGCATCATCAATCGTTTTTTGCAATTCTATTTCGGTTATTGTCTCTACCTTACCCTGTAAAACTCGGTTTAAGAGCGTTTTACAAATTTCAGGGTCTTCCATTACGCGGTAGAACATGTAATCGTCGGCAATAGTTAGCTCGTCAAATTCTTTTTCCATAGTACATTTACTCCTACCTTTCCGTTGTATTATAGCAAAAAAAGCGATAGGGACAAGCTATTTTATCAGCTGAAGAGAATGAGTGAGCAAATCGCAATACGCCCTTACGCCGAGTGCCAGAGATCTGTGAGAATTTGATGTCAAGCGATGTATGTGTAGGGTAACCGCATCAGGTTATTTTTTTACACCCCGCAGAGTAAATAGGGTTGTTCAACCTTCCCTTTTGAAAATATGCATACCGTCTACTTCGTTATTTCACAAAAACTCGTCCTTGACGTATCAGAAGCGGTGCGGATGTCGCTGGTTATAAGCAGTAGCGAGTTTGCCGTGCTAACTCGTCGTTGAAAAATGTACACGGATGTACACTTTTCAACAGGCTTGCGCTTTATTTTTGTTCGCGCCTTGTAGTTTCAGGACGGACACGGATGTCCGTGGTTATAAGCAGTAGCGAGATTTGTGTTATGCACAAATCTCGTCGTTAAGCAGTTGTACACGGATGTATAACTGCTTAACAGGCTATTTTCAAAAGGCTAACGAAAAAGTTTGTTTTACCAGACATAAACTCACTTATTCTGCGATTCTTATTTATTTATCTGATTCGTTTTCCCTTCTCTTCTAAAATAAACTTTATCAAGGCGTCTGCGCGGCGGCGGGCGGATTCGTCGATGTGCATAACATCCGTTATATCCTTCGGCGCGGCGCTCCAATCTTCCTGCATCACCTGTGCGGTAATCTCCGCTAAATGCACAAACCGGATTTGATTGCGCAAAAACGCCGCGACGGCCTGTTCATTGGCGGCGTTGAATGCGATCGGATACCCGGCCTTTTTCCGGGCGGCCATAAAGCCGAGCGATAACATCGGGAAATGTTCCGTCCGCGGCGGTTCAAAGTGCAGGTCTAAAGGCTTGGTAAAATCGAGCGGCGCAAGATAGGGCGGCGGCTCTTCAGGATAACTGAGTGCAGCAAAAATAGGGTTTCGCATATCGGGCGGTGAAAGCTGCGCATAAACTTCGCCGCCGGTAAGCTGCACCAGCGAATGCACGATACTTGACGGATGCACCGCAACGGTAATACGGTCGGCATCCATATCAAAAAGATGTACCGCTTCGATTACTTCCAAAGCCTTATTAGCAAGGGAAGCGGAATCGATGGTAATTTTAGAACCCATCGTCCACGTCGGGTGTTTAAGCGCGTCCTGCAGCGTCGCTTCTTGAATCCGTTCCTTTGTCCATGTTCTGAACGGGCCGCCTGAAGCGGTAATAATCAGGCGTTCAATAGCCTCCCGTCCGTGAGCCCGTATTAAGCTGTAAATGGCCGAATGCTCGGAATCGACCGGAATAATCATAGAATGATACTTTTCGGCTTCTTTTTGCAAAAGAAGTCCCGCCATCACAATACTTTCTTTATTCGCAAGAGCGAGTGTCCGGTGTGTCTTAACCGCAATGAGTGACGCCTGTAACCCTGCCGCCCCCGCAATACCGTTCACTACAATATCGGCGGGAGTTTCCATGAGAAATCTTTCAAGGCTGTGATGTTTTATATCATACCCTGCGGCAGCGGCGGAATCCGTTACGGCAAAATCATTGAAATGAAATTCGGCACGTAAGGCATCCAACACATCGGTCTTTGTGTGCACGGAAACGCCGACAAGTTCAAAACGATCCGAGAACCGACGTATAATATCGATAGTATTTTGTCCGATCGTTCCGCTTGCTCCAAGCACAATTACTTTTTTCATTATTCCGACCTGTGCAGTTTTTTGGAGAGGCTCTTATATTCCAACAAAAAATCGGTAGCAAAGGTAGAATATCGGCGCAGCGAACAGAATAGAATCAATACTATCGAGAATACCGCCGCGTCCGAGTATGAGCGCTCCTGAATCTTTTACTTCGGCGGAACGTTTAAAAATGGATTCAATCAGATCGCCGATGATGGCGGCTACTCCGGTACAAAAACCCGTTATCAACGAGCCGTTTAAACTTTTTCCGAACGCTGATGGGAACAGTTTAAAAGCCAGCCACCCCGCTGCCGTTGCAGCGATGAGTCCGCCGATAAAACCGACGATGCTTTTATTCGGACTCGCCGGTACAAAACCGCGGTTTCCTTTCCCGAATAATATGCCGAAAAGCCACGCAAGTGAATCGCACAAAAAAACCATCAGTAAAAATACGGCGATAATATTCGAAGCGGACGGCCAGCGTGTCATCGCAGAAATAAAGATGATCAAAAGTCCCGGGTAAAAAATGACAAATACGGCAGAACACACACGCTGGATACTTTTTTCAAAGGGTTTTGAAAATGAATAAAAGGTTTCAACAAAGAAGATAAAATAGAGTGCACCGATACCGGTTGCGATCATCTCGATACGTGAAAAAAGTCCGGCCGCATAAAGGTATGTAGCAATAGGGACAACTAATCCGGCACATAAAACAACCGGTGTAGAATACATGGCAATTTTGCGGGAAAACATAGCGCGGATTTCTATGATCGAAAGAGCCGTAACGATAAATATTTCAAAGTGCAGCACTAAAAAATGCTGATACGGCAAAAAATATACCGAACCGATTATAAGAGGCAAGCCGACAACAAACACTATTATCCGTTCAATAATCTTTTTCATACGATCCTTCCGAAGCGCCGTGTGCGTTTACCGTAAGCGTCTAAGGCTTCCATCAGATGGGCGGATGTAAAATCCGGCCACAAGACATCCGTACCGTAAAATTCGGCATACGCAGTTTGCCATAATAAGAAATTGCTTAAACGCTTTTCTCCGCCGGTACGGATAACAAGATCAACGGGCGGCACACCCGCCGTGTCGAGCATTCGATCAAAAGCATCTTCCGTAAGCGTTTCAAGCTGTGCCGCGCTCAATTTTTTTATCGCACGGACAATTTCATCTTTTCCGCCGTAGTTGATGGCTAACTGCACGGTTGTGCCCGTGTAATGTTCCGTTTGTTCCATTATATCGGCAATTTCCGTTTGAATTGCACGCGGCAAAGCGGCCGCATCACCGATATGTCTTACCTTAATATTGTTCGCAGCATAAAAGGCGAGCTCGGCGCGGAGATGCTTTTGAATCAAGCCCATCAAAAAACCGACTTCTTCCTCCGTACGTTTCCAATTTTCCGTCGAAAACACATACAGAGTGATATACGGTATATGCAAATCTGAGGCAGCCTTGACAATTCGTTTTGCCGCTTCCAGTCCTTCTTGATGTCCTTTTGTACGAGCTAATCCCCGCTGCTCGGCCCATCGCCCGTTGCCGTCCATAATGACGGCAATATGCTGCACTGTCATTAACCTTCCATAATCTCTTTTTCTTTTTCAGCAAGGAGCTTATTGATATCGTTGATATGAGCGTCCGTTGCTTTTTGGAACTTTTCTTCGGCTGTTTTTAACGCATCCTCGCTTAAAAGTCCTTCTTTTTGCTGTTT
>CAJPTT010000148.1 GCA_905373565.1 uncultured Treponema sp.
CATTATGCGTATGATTATCAAGTGTTTGATATTTTTTGTTTTTCTAATTCTTTAATCAAATCCGAAATGTATTTTTTCTGCTCGTGACAAAACAAATGTCAGCGTTGAGGCCTGAGATATCCCCCTCTCCCCGCTACGCACATTCTACTTTATTGCACCGGCAGTCATTCCCTTAATAAAATACTTACTCATAAATAAATAGAGAATCATCATCGGGAGGATGGCTACGGTTAATCCGGTAAAGAGGAGCGTCCAGTTGGTACTGTGCTGGCCGAAAAAGGTACTGAGACCGACCGGCAGGGTTTTGAGACTTCTATTGTGTAAAAAGACGAGCGGAAAGAAGAAGTCGTTCCAAATAGGAACTGCATTGTAGATGGTTACCAATGCAATCCCGGGCGCAATGACCGGCATCATAATCTTACTGTAAATGCTAAAATCATTGCATCCGTCGATTCGCGCGGCATATTCGAGGTCTGCCGGAATAGCTTTAAAGAAACCGGAAAGGATAAATATCGTTGAAGGAATACCCATTGCAGTAAAAATAAAGATAACCGACAAAAAGTTATCCATAAGCCCAAGTTTTCTGATAATCATAAAAAGCGGGATAATAGCGGCTTTGAGCGGCAGCATAATACCGCTTAAAAAGATCATATACAGCAGGGTATTCCCTTTGAACACATAGCGGCTGATAGCGTACGATGCCATCGAGCCGAACAGCAGCACTAATGCCATAGAGGATACCGTTACGATGATGCTGTTGATAAAGAAGGTGCTAAATCCCATATCAATCCAAACCCGTTTATATGAAGAAAAATCGGGGTTGGCCGGCAGTGCAAACGGGTGCTGGAGAATCTCACGTGTGGGTTTTAACGAAGACATGATCATATTAAAAAGCGGATACGCAATCAAAATAACATAGCCAATCATCAGTATTAAAATAGCGCCGATTGCAAGGCTCTTTACCGGAGAGGCGGTCTTAATGCGCAAATTTATGTTCATACCTGTGTCTCCTTTGCTTTCCCGATTGCGACGGATACGAGCGAAATACAAAAGGTCATAATATAGATAATAACGGCGATGGTACTGCCGATTCCGATTTCAGGGTTACCTGTGTCCACTGAACCGAAGGCGGTGCGGTAAAAAAGCGTGCCGATGGTGTCGGTGCTGTAGTTCGGTCCGCCGCCGAGGTCGGTCATGGTGTATATCTGTTCAAAAACATTTAAACTGCCGATGACGGTTAATACCGTGATAACCGTTACGGACGGAATGATGAGCGGAAATATGATTTTCCAAAATAAGCCTGTTTCGCTTACGCCGTCTATGTATGCGGCTTCGATACAGCTTTGATCGATTGAGTCGATGGCTGCAAGGAATACCAGCGAAGGAAAGCCCACCCAACGCCAAATATTGGTTGCGATGATGGCGAAGGTTGCGGTGCTTTCGTCGCCGAGCCATGCCCGCCGGAGGGAGGAGAGGTCGAGAAGATTCAAAAAGCTGTTGACCAGTCCGTCGTTCTTTAAATACATGCCCCACAAGAAACCGACCGCTACAATAGAAAAAAGCACCGGTATAAAGAATACCCGTTTAAAAAAGCCATGCCCTGCAATCTTTCTGCTTAATGCATACCCGAACAGCAGTCCGAGACTGTTTTGAATGAGCATTGTACAGCAGAACCAGATGCCGTTGTGCTTTAATGCATTCCAAAAGCGTTCATTATACGGAAAGGTAAAAAATAACTTTTTAAAATTGCCCAATCCGGTAAATGCGCCGCGGAGCAGCTGGTTCCAGTCAAAGAAACTGTTGAACAGGCTCATAAAAAGCGGCAGCAAAATAAACACGCTGACAATCAGCAGCGCCGGCGTTACAAAAAACGCAATCCATAAAAATTTACTTGTTTTTGACGTTATCATACTTTTAGAGATGCCCTTTTATGTTATCTATGGCACCTGCCTTGGAAATAATTCAAGCAGGTGCATTCCTTTTGTGCGAAATTTTAAGGAATAAAATTTCGCACATTTTTTTCTACAGGCAGGTGAACACAGCATGCACGATCAATACAGAACGCAGAAATTATTGAGACTGTGAGACCATTTGAAGCGCAAAGCGATTCAACTCTGGTTGAGCAGCCTCAATAATTTCTGCGGGGTGATTTTTAAAAGTGCTTGATGTGTTCGCCCGGAAGCCCCTATTTTTGGAAGGGCTTATAGTAGGTTGCAATGCCCGTTTGTACCTGCTTACATGCTTGTTCGGCGGTTAACGTACCTGCCAAGTATCCCTGTCCTGCGGCCTGCCACAGAGCGGAGCCGGTCGGCTGCTCATAGCGGAACGGAACAAGGAAAATATAGCTGGTGCTGTTTTTCATCATCGAGATGACCTTTCCGACAAACGGATCCAGCGAGGTATCCACACCGGGGGTAGAGCTGATCATCTTGAGCTCTGAAATCAGCATATTGCCTACTTCCGGGGAACCGAGGAACTGTAAGAAGGTGAGCGCCGCTTCTTTATGCGCTGTTTTTGCATTGACTGCCCAGTTCATATCGGCATAGAAGGTAACGTACTGTTTGCCTGCCTTTGTGCCCGGTACGGGGAATGCATCGAATTGAAGCGAGGGATTGTTTGCCTTAAAGGTTCCCGCTTCATACGAACCGCCGATCATGTGTGCGGCCATTTCGTTCATAAAAGCGCCTTGAATGTCGGTATAGCCGACACCGGTGAACAGTTCCGGCATATAGGGGCGTAAGGCGCCGATTTTTTTGACTGCATCCACAAAGCGCGGGTCTTCGAAGGTAGTTTTACCGGCAACGACCGCATTGAAAAAGTCGTTAGCTCCGTAAAAGTTGGGGCCGACGCCGCCTAAAAGCGTTTCTACCGTCCATCCGTCTTTGGAACCGTTTGCAAGCGGGATAATCTTGTTCTTCTTACAAACTTCAAGATTGGAAATAAATTCATCCCATGTCGCCGGAACCTTTAAACCGAGCTTTTTGTAGATATCTTTGTTGTAGTAACAGAAGATCGCCTGGCTTAACGCAGGAAGTCCATACATTTTACCGTCTCTCACACTTCGCGCGCCCTGCTTGGCCGGTTCGGAATAATCCTTTAAATTGGGAATAAGGTCATCGAGTACAAGGAGATATCCGCTATCTGCAAGCGTCTGTAAACCGCCGTAGGCTCTGCCCATAAAGACATCCGGCCCGCCGCCGCCTTGCAGCGATGCGCTCACGATTGTGTTGTATTCAGTGTTTTTAATGGCGGTTTGCTTTACCGTGATGTTCGGATGTTTTTTTTCAAAGGCTTTAATCACCTTCTCGTAGAATTCGACATCCTCGGTACGCCATGTCCAAAATTCCAGCGTAACTTTTTCGCCGGAACCGCTGCTTTTTTCACTTGAACCCATGGCCGTTAATGCAAACGGCATCAAGAGAAAACATGCTGCCAAAGCTGCAATGACTTTGTTTTTCATCATTTGCCTCCTTTCTTTAGGTATCTCTAAAAACCGATTCGCAATCCGCGTTAGCGGATAGGATAATTATTTCCTTACGGAACAAGCCGATAGACTTGCAGTTTTTAGAGACGCTTCCTATGTTAACCGATTTAAAAAAATCGGTTAATAACCTTTTTAATGCCGCTATCCCACAACGGCCATTCATGCCCGCCTGCACTTTCTTCGTAGTAATGCTCGACGCCGTTTTCCAGTAAAAACCGGTGAAAGTCGCGGTTGACACCGATTAAGCTGTCCGAGGTACCGCATTCGAGGGAGAGCTGCGGATATGCCTTTCCCTGCACGGACTTTTTCATTGTGAGCACTGCATTTTTATATTCGCTTTCCATATTCTCTATGCTGCCGAATATGCCCTCCGCCCATTCAGGGGTAAAGACGGGATGTTCAGGCGAAAGCTGCTCCCTCGTCAAAAAAGCGGAGGAAATGCCCGCAGCGGCTCCGAAGTTCTGCGGATATAAACACGCTGCCCGTATTGCTCCGGCTCCACCCATCGAAAGCCCCGCGATAATGGTGTCCTTCCGCTTTGCTGAAAGGTGAAACAGCCTCCGTGTCAGCCGTATCAGTTCGTCTCCGACAAAGGCGCCGTACTGCTGCCCGGGAAGTTTACCGTCGATATAAAACGCATTTTCCGCCGCCGGCATGATGACGGCAATATGTTTTTCCGTTGCATAGCGGCGTATGTTTGTAAGTGTGAGCCAGTCCGTGTGGCACCCGTACAACCCGTGCAGCAGATAGAGCGTTTTGAGCGGTCGGTTTTCCTGCGCCTGCGGTCTTTGCCCGGAAGCATCGGGTGCGCTTTCTTCCGCCGGAATAATTGCGCACAGTGAAACCGGACGCATAAAAGACTGTGCAAAAACTTCGGTATAAACAAGTGCCATCTTACTTTTTCTTATCCTAAAACTGCTTTTCTAAGAATGTCATTTATTTTTGTTTGATATCCTTTTCCTGTTGCTTTCAACGCAGCAAGCACATCGCTATCTATCCTTAGATTTATAGCAGTCTTCTTAACAGAAACTTTATACATATCACTGCCGTTTGGATGAACTTCATACCATGGCTTGAAGTTCTTCAACTGTGCTTCTGACAGTTCAGGACAGTCTTCTGTAATTACAGGCTTTGCTGAATGTATTATTTTTTTATCTTCTTCTGTAAGAGGATTCATAATCAAATCATCTAATGTCATAGTTTTCATAATATTCAGCCTCCTCATTCGGTGTAGCCCTTCGTGCAGAAATAATTCTTATATTTTCTTCCCCTCGCTCCGTATAGACAACAAACAGAACTCTTTCCACACATCCGATGACATTATATCGTTCTTCCGATTTATTTGAATGATTTTCATCAAAAGTTTCAATTCGTTTTGAATCCAAAAAAACTCTTGCTGCGTATTCAAACGAAATCCCATCATGGATTCTTTTGTTTATAGCATTCTTATTTTCATCCCATTCAAAAGTCATTTAGATACTCTGTGTATATTATATTCTGTAGATACAAGACGTGTCAACGTAAAAAATTCAAGGTATGTCTTTTATGGGAACCTCTAAAAACTTCCGTTTTTAGAGGTTCCCCTTCGATTTATATCACTAGAAGTCTATATCTTGATTCGGCCTTTAAAGCTGCGCATCAGCGTAAGTTTGTCGGTGTACTCCAAATCGCCGCCGACCGGCAGTCCCGATGCGAGGCGGGTAACCTCGACGGGAAGATCGCGCAATACTTTTTGGATATAGAGGGCGGTGGTATCCCCTTCGATGGTCGGATTGGTTGCGAGGATCACCTCTTTTACTGCCGTACCGTTGCCGATTCGTTTAACGAGGCTTGCGATGCGGAGTTGCTCCGGTCCGATGCCTTCAAGCGGAGCGATAACGCCGCCGAGCACGTGAAAAAGCCCGCGGTATTCCCCCATGCTCATCAAGGTATAGACATCCTGCGGCTGCTCCACGACACAGATACAGGAGCTGTCCCGCGCGGGATCGCTGCAAATGTCACATACGTCTTGATCGGTAAAAGCTCCGCACACCGGACAGGGCTTGATACTGTCGTGAAGTTTGTAAAGACTGTCTGCCAGACGACGGGCATACGGAGGTTCCTGTTTGAGGATGTGATACGCGAGTCTAGCTGCGCTTTTTTTTCCGATACCCGGTAGCCTGCATAAATTATCGATAAGATCTTCGAGTGCGTTCATTATGACGGCATTCCTCCCGCAAGCGCGGCGAGCGGCCCCATTTTTTCTTTCAGCGTTTCCTTAATTTTCTCTACCGCATCGGTATGCGCGGAGCGGATCAGGTCTTGTAACATCGGAATATCGCGGTTATCAACGGCGATAGGATCCAATTCGACTTTTACCATATCGAAGGTGCCGCTTAGCGTTACCTTAACCAAACCGCCGCCCGAAATGCCCTGTACGCGAAGTGCTGCTATTTCTTCCTGCATTTTACCGAAATGAGCCTGCAAGTCTTTTGCGTTTTTCATCAATTCAAACGGATTTATATTCATTCTTCTTCCTCCGGTTCTCCTGCAACTGCTTTTTTTTGTATGTCAACAATGCTGCCCTTTATGTTACGCAGTACCATCTCTACCCGCGCAGGGACGGATAATTTTTGCGCCGCCTCTGCTTGAGCGAGCGTTATCTGTATTTTCAGTTCTTTGCCGTAGAGTTCCGCTGTTTTTCGAGTCAGAATATTTTTTTCACGCTGCAGCTGCTGTACTTCAAAAGGCGTATGTACGGACATATAGAGCACGCCGTCCCGTTCGCTCCAATTGAGCGTTTTAGCAACTGCCGCCGACAGCATCGTATGCTCTATCAGCAGATGTTGAACGAGCGCTTCCTTGAGCTCGCCGATATTCTGTATAC
>CAJPTT010000149.1 GCA_905373565.1 uncultured Treponema sp.
GCAAACTTGCAGCTCAAGAATGTACACGGATGTACATTCTTGAGCGAGGGTGTTCGGCAAGAACGATAATCTTATTGTCTACAAGGCAGGAAACATCGTTGATGATGTTCATGTACAGGGTGTTATCAAGCCGTATGTTTTCTACCGGGCATGAAAGTTGTAAATTGGTATTATGCAAAGCATTGTAGAGTGACAAGAAGTTTTCTTTTGCCTTTTCGTCTTCACTGAATAGGTCAACAAATACCGAGTCTTTATATTTCCTGTTTGCAGTAGACATAGCGATTTCCTCTCACTGACTGCATTATAGCATAGATTATAGGATTTTGAAATGGATTGTTCTATGTCTTTGTGCACTTCGCGGCTTAGCGGTTAGATTTCGAGAAGGAAGGAGCGATTATTAATGATGCAACGCCGTAGATGCGCCATCTATTTTCAAAAGGCAGGTACTGTATTCACATAAGTAATCGCCGCTGCCAACGCATCGGCGGCATGGTCTGGTTTCGGTATCGTTTTAAGGCCGAGCAGTAACTGTACCGTTAGCTGTACTTGCTGCTTTTCCGCCTGCGCGATGCCGGTAACCGCTTTTTTAATAGCGTTCGGCGCGTATTGAAAGACGGGAACTCCTGCCTGCGCTAAGGCAAGCAGGGTTACGCCGCGCGCTTCCGAAACACTCAAAGCGCTCGTTACGTTTTTTGCGAAATAGAGCGTTTCGATACCGGCAGCGGCAGGTTTATATGTGCGGATAAGCTCCGTGAGCCGGTCAAAGACAATGAGCAGCCGGTTTCCCTGTACTTGCCCCGCCTCCGTTTGAATAACACCGTAGTCGATACAGCGCATTCTGCTGCCGGACACAGCAATGATGCCGTAGCCGGTAGAGGCAAGTCCGGGGTCGATCCCCATGATAATCCGTCCTGCGGCTTTCCGCTGTTCCGCCATCCTCCTTATTTTCCTACCATCCTAACGCCGGTTAAAACACGCATTTGCGTATTACAGCGTCTGTGTCCGCTCTTTTAAGAATGCACGATGTGCCTCATCCAAATGAGGTTCCAAAGCAGCGCGAACCGTTTGGTTATAATCGTTCAGCCACTTGAGCTCTTCGGGGAGCAGCAGCTCCTTCACTACCGGCCGCGTGTCGATTGGGCAGAGCGTCAGCGTTTCAAACTCAAAGAAGGTGCCATACTCCGTTGTTTTCCATTCTTTTGTCAGCGTAAGGCTTTCGATGCGGATACCGTGACTTCCGGCGCAGTAAAAGCCGGGCTCATTGGAGGTAATCATACCCGCCTTCATCGGAGCGTCCGTATAGCGGAGTCCGATATTTTGCGGCCCTTCGTGAACGGACAGCACATACCCCACGCCGTGTCCGGTACCGTGCTTATAGTCTTTGCCGTATTTCCGGAGCGGATTGCGGGCAAGGATATCAAGCTTATAGCCGGTCGTGTTTTCGGGGAACTTTGCTAAAGCGAGCTGGATATGCCCTTTGAGCACCAGCGTATAATCTTCTTTTTCTTCTGCGGTGAGCGGGCCGAGCGGAATGGTACGGGTAATATCCGTTGTTCCGTCTCGATATTGTCCGCCTGAGTCGAGCAGTAAAAAGCCTTTGGGCTGCAAAGTAGCGGCCGTGTCTTTTTTAGGCCCGTAGTGGATAATCGCTGCGTTCGCTCCATATCCGGCAATTGTGGTAAAGCTCGCTTCTATGAAGTCAGGCTGTTCGGCACGGAAGCGCAGCAGCTGTTCGGAAACATCCCATTCGGTAACGCCGCTATCGGCATGATCTTCCACCCATTTGAGGATTTTGACCATTGCGATGCCGTCTTTGAGGAAGGCATTCCGGTAGTTTTTAATTTCGGTTTCGTTTTTCACCGCTTTCATCGAAGAGGTGATATTAAGGCCTTCTATGATATCCGCTTTAATCTTGTTGCGTAAGAAGATATTTGTCCGTGCGGGATCAAGGTAAACCGTACCCTGTAACTTTTCGGCATCGGCGAAAACCGCTTCGTAAGGCGCAACCGACACGCCTTCTTTTTCAAGCGCCGCCTTCACCCCATCCGTCATTTGCCGCGCGTCGATGTAAAGCCGTGCGCTCTGCATATCAACCAAGGCGTAGGCGGTAACAACCGGCGTGCATTCAATATCGTTGCCGCGGATATTAAAGAGGTAACAGACATCCTCCAAAGCTCCGATAACCGTTGCCTCCGCTTTCTTTTCTCGAAGCGCCGCGCGGACTTCTTTGATTTTTTCCGATGCCGATTTTCCCGTGTAGCGGACATCGAGTAAAAAGACGGCGCTTAATACGGGCGCAGGGCGGTCAGTCCACATCTCGCCGATGAGATCACGATCGATAACAAAGTTTATATCGGGAAGCGATGAGTTAAACTGTGCAAACGAATTAAGCGCCATCACTTTCCCATCCATACCGATCGTACTTCCCGCAGGAAGCGTTTGCGCAAGATATTCAAATACGGTCGGTACATTCGGCTCTCCGCTCTTTTGCAAGAGGATGCCGCTTCCCTTCAATTCTTTTTCAGCCTGTAAAAAATACCGGCCGTCAGTCCATAAAAAGGCCTTGTCTTTTGTTATCAATACAGCACCCGCAGAGCCGGTAAAGCCGGAAATAAAGACGCGGGTCTTATCGTGTTCGGCAAGATATTCGCACTGATGAGGATCGGCGGTTGGAATATAATATGCATCGAAGCCGTATTCCGCCATTTTATTGCGTAATATGTTAATACGTTCAGCTATTGTCATAGTGATCTCCTTATCTATCCATCCCATAGCAGTATAGCATACTTTACCGTTTCATTAAACTCTGCGATTTTGGTGGTCTTTGCGGCTACTGTGATGGCAAGCGGCGTTTATCGTTTATCAAAAATGCAGCATCACCATTTCTCCTTTCTGCAAAACGAACTGTTTACCGGTACACATAAACCTTAGTTCATTACCATCCTTATTTTCAACAACGACCGTTATTTTCTTCTGCACCGGTATCGGCGTAGTAAATGACTCTCCTTTTTGCAATCTAATCGAAGAAACAGGCTCGATATCATTTTTTTGCTGATTCGCAGGTTTCGTACCATTCTTTCGCGGTTGTAACTGAATGTTTGAAAGATGATCATATTCGGACGGAGATTCTCTTTGAGAATGCGGCTCTGTTGTCTCAAAATTCAATCTCTTATTCAGCATCCTTGCATTTTTTGCAAAGGCTTCTGTTTTGTCATAAGCATCCGGTTGCATTTCTCCATCTATTGAAACGGTTAAATCGGCAACACCGGCTAATACGGTGATAGGAAAATAAAGTCCTTTTGTACTCGGATTACTTTTGCATGACAATACACCGGCGCACGCTATGCAAAAATACAAGCAATATCGTAAGTATTTCATACCGTATCAGTATACTACCGAAATTGTGAGCAAACAAGGAGACGCTTTCAAAAAAATGCGCGCTGAGGTTGCCCTGATGTCTTAATTATTCTCCTCTGTCAATAATTTTGTTATTTTTCAAGTTTTTTCTCACGAATTGCATAAACGCCCCGTTTCAACTATACTTGTTCTATTATGATAGAAATGAAACGGACCGTTACCTGCGGCCAGCTGCAAAAAAGCGACGCCGGTAAAACAGTAGTATTAAACGGATGGGTGCACCGCAAGCGCGACCACGGCGGTATCTCTTTTATAAACTTACGCGACCGCTACGGGCTGACACAGGTGGTTGTCGATGACGATGCAAGCGCTGAGCTGAAGGAAACCGCAGCCGGTTTGAAGATGGAATATTGTATTGCCATTGAAGGCACAGTGCGGGAGCGTCCCGATTCCATGGTCAACACGGAAATGACAACCGGACATATCGAAGTGAAGGCGCTGCGCATTGTTGTGCTGTCGAAGAGCGCTGTGCTGCCCTTCCAGATTGACGAAAAAACCAACGCCAACGAAGACCTCCGGCTCAAGTATCGCTACCTCGACCTGCGTTCCCAGACCATGCAGGATCACCTGATACTGCGGTCAAAGGTTACGTTCGCCGTGCGGGAGTACCTCACTGCGAGGAACTTCCTAGAAATTGAAACGCCGACCTTTATTAAATCGACACCGGAGGGCGCACGCGACTATTTGGTGCCGTCCCGCCTGTATCCGGGTAAGTTCTATGCGCTGCCACAGTCCCCGCAATTGTATAAGCAGATACTGATGGTCTCCGGCTTTGACCGCTATTTTCAGATTGCCCGCTGCTACCGTGATGAAGACGCGCGCGGCGACCGCCAGCCTGAGTTCACCCAGATTGATATTGAAATGAGCTTTGTTTCCCGCGATGACGTGCTCGACGTTACCGAAAATATGTTCCGCACGGTGTTCAAAAAAACGATCGGTGCGGACTTGGCGCAATCCTTCCCGCGGATCAGCTATGATGATGCCATCGATCTGTACGGCACCGACAAACCCGATATCCGCTTTGAGATGAAGATGCAGGATGCCGCATGGCTGGCTGAATGTACCGAGTTTGCCGTGTTCAAAGATGCGGTCGCTGCTGGAGGAGCTGTCAAGGCGCTTGTAGTGAAAGGACAGGCAGCAAATTACAGCCGCAAAAAGATCGAAGAGCTTGAAGCTGCAGCAAAAGTCTACAAGGCAAAGGGGCTTGCATGGACAAAAGTTGCAGGCGGCGCATTTGAAGGCGGTATTGCCAAATACTGCGCCGGCGCGGAGACTGAAATATGCAAAAAGCTGAATGCCGAGGGCGGCGACCTGCTCCTCTTTGTTGCCGATGCAAAATATAAAATCGCCTGCACCGCACTTGGTGCTGTCAGAAGTAAACTCGGCAAGGATTTAAATTTGCTCGATCCCAACGTCTTCGCCTTTTTGTGGGTGATCGACTTCCCGCTCTTTGAATGGAATGAAGATGAGCAAAAATGGGATCCCGCACACCATATGTTCTCCGCGCCGCAGGAACGCTACCTTGATACATTGGAGCAAAACCCCGGCGAGGTAAAGGGAGATCTGTACGACCTCGTACTCAATGGCTACGAAGTTGCTTCCGGCTCAATCAGAATCCACAATCCTGAGCTGCAAAAACGGATATTCAACATTGTCGGCTTTAACCCCGCCGATGCGGAAAAGAAGTTCGGCTTTTTAACGGAAGCGTTCAAGTACGGTGCGCCGCCCCACGGAGGTATCGCACCCGGTCTTGACCGCATCGTGATGCTGATGGCAGGGGAAACCTCGATTAAAGAAGTAATCGCCTTCCCCAAAAACACCTTCGCCGTCAGCCCCATGGACGAAAGCCCCAGCGAGGTTGACGAAAAGCAGCTTGCCGAACTGCACTTGAGCATTCGGGAATAGCATGGATGAAATAAGGCAGCATTATTCTGCGGGAATATTCCGCAAGACGATGGTGCTGCCTTGAAAAGATTATGGACATCGAAGCGCTTGAATTCCGTGCGGCTTGTTTGCAAGCTGCGCGGAATTTTTTTATTACACATCAATATCTGGAGCTGGACACTCCGGCACTCTCGCCGAGGCTCATCCCCGAAAGCTGTCTCGAAGTGTTCCGCACAGAGTACCTCAAACCCTTTAAGACCGGCGAGGAGGCGGCAGTCCCGCTCTTTCTTGTCCCCTCCCCCGAAGTATTCATCAAGCCGGTTATTGCCGCGCATGGCCGGTCGGTATTTCAGCTTTCCAAATGTTACCGCAACTGCGAATCCGTCGGGCATATTCACAACCCCGAATTTACCATGCTGGAATACTACACCATGCAGGCGAATTACCGCGATTCCGTCACGCTTACCGAAGCTTTTCTACAGACTATGGCGCAGGCAGTTGCGGACTTGCCGCTTGCCGATCCCGAATTGGGTGCGGTGCTTTCCAAACCGTTTTTGCAGCTGACTATGGACGAAGCCTTTAAACGATTCGCCGGTTTTTCCCTTGCCGAAGCGGAAACACCGGAGCTTGCCTTCCATGCGGAACGGCTCGGTCTCGGCGACAGGGCGCAGTATGAAGGCTGGGCATGGGATGATTTATACGAGCTGCTCTTGGTGCACTGCATCGAACCGCAGCTTCCGTTCGATGTGCCGGTTGCGCTGCTGGACTATCCCGCGCGGGTACCCTGCCTTGCACAGGAACGGTCGGAACAGCGCACCGCCGCTGACGGATGGACATATATATGGAAGACAAAAGAGCGGTGGGAAGTATATGTACGCGGAGTGGAACTCGCAAATTGTTATACCGAAGCGCGGGACGCCGAAGAAATTAACCGCTCGTTTGCCGACGAAGCTGCAATCAAAAATGCAACGGCGCGGGTACCGCATCCCATACCGGAGAACTTCGG
>CAJPTT010000150.1 GCA_905373565.1 uncultured Treponema sp.
AAAAATGAACAAGGATGTTCATTTTTGGGCGAGGATGTCCGTGGTTCCATGCAGCAGTAAGTTTTTCGTTAGAAAAACTTATCGTTGACCAGTGTACAGGGAGGTTCACTGCTCAACAGCGACAGGGATGCCGCTGGTTCTCATCAGTAGTGTGTTTGCCCGTGTGCTAGAAAAAAATGTGCGGGATTTCCTCATTGCAAAATCACGCTATTTTTGCTAAAGTTATCTGCGATGAAGCTCATACTGGCGCCGCTTGCGAATATCAGCCATTCGGGATTGAGAATGCTTATCCATACGTTCGGCGATCCTGACGAATATTTTACCGAGATGATTCATGCGCCGTCGCTGCTTGCAGGCGGCCAGTTTGAGCAGTGGTACTTGCGGGCAAATCCTGTGCCGGAGAAGCTGGTGTGGCAGCTTACCTCGCCTAAGGCGGAAGCATTCGCACAGGCGATACCGGTTGTATTACAGCACGGCGGCATCGGGGTTGACTTGAACATGGGCTGTTCTGCGCCGCCGATTGTACGGACGGGAGCAGGCGTTGCTTGGATGCTCAAGCCGCTTAACACGACAGCCGAGGCGGTACGCTCGGTTAAACAAGCGCTTGAGGCATATTCTACGGAACAAGGCAAGTCGTTTAGACTGAGCGTAAAGCTGAGACTCGGCGCCGCCGCCGACTATGCGTATCTTTTACGCTTTTGTACGATGCTGATTGATGAAGGCGTGCAGCTTATCACAATCCATCCGCGCCTACAGCGGCAAAGCTATGCGCGGCCTGCTCTTCACGAATACACGGCGGCGCTCGCGAAGGATTTGCCCATTCCGGTATACGGCAACGGAGACATCAATTCGGCAGAGAAACTGCAAACCGCCGCGCAGCGATATCCTTGCGCAGGGTGGATGATCGGGCGCACGGCGGTACAAATGCCGTGGATTTTTGAAGCAATACGCCGCAAGCACGCCGTCGAATCGAGTTCCGCACCGTACCGTATCGACCTTGAACAAACGGCGGTATCGTTTTTGCAATACCTCGAAACAGAACAGCCGGCGGCCTTCTTCCTTACGCGGGCACAGCGGTTCTTTCAGTTTTATTGCGACAACTTCTCGTTTGCACACTATTGCAGAACACAGGTGCTGCGCGCTCGAAGCAGGGAAGAAATGGAGCGCGTACTGCACACCTACTTTGAGCAGTTGCCGGACGACAAACTGATCGAAATATAAAGTTTTCGGATTATTTTCC
The DNA here is from genome assembly GCA_905373565.1 of uncultured Treponema sp. Classification (GTDB taxonomy): domain Bacteria; phylum Spirochaetota; class Spirochaetia; order Treponematales; family Treponemataceae; genus Treponema. The sequence goes on from CAJPTT010000150.1 coordinate 1,241, forward strand.
GATGCTTATTAAATGGAAGTATGTTATTATTATTAAAAGATAACAGCCGGTTAACTCCAGTAATCGTAATCGGCATTTCCATATATATACGGTTAAAATATTCGGGAGGACATCATGTGCAATGCAATGCGGCAAAAGGTTGCGGCAGTCTTTTTTTTCTTGTGTATAGCGATCGCGGCGCAAGCGGCAGAGCAACCTGCCATCGACACATACACCTACGGAGATCTTGTTGAGACAATTGCACGGACGGATGCGCCGATTATCACCGGTAAATATATCATCTTTACGGCAGCAGGATCCGCGCGTCATGTCGGTATCGCCTTTGAACACGAAAATTTTCAATCAATTCATTCTTTCCAGCGCCTATACCGAAGTGAAGACACCACCGAAACAAAGAAATCCATTCTTTTCTATATCATGCAGATACCTGAGGAAATGAGAGAGCTGCGTTACCGGCTGGTGATCAACGGTCTCTGGTCTACGGACCCGCTCAATCCCGATGAAATATTCGACTACTCCGCCGGAATGTCTCTTTCGGTTTTAAAGATTCCGTATCAAAAAGAATATAAAACCGCCGTGGAAAACAACGGCAGAACGCGTTTTGTCTATCAAGGAGAATCGGGCAAAAAAATTTATCTCGCGGGAACATTTAACAATTGGGATCCCTTTATGTACAGCTTAGAAGAAGTAATGCCCGGTCGATATGAATTATACCTTCCGTTGCCGAACGGTGTTTGGTACTACGCATACTTTAAGGACGGAAAACAAATTCCCGATACGACAAACCGCGAGCACGTCTACATGGCCGACGGCCGGACTGCTTCGGTTATTTCCGTGGAATAGCGGCATATAGGCTTCTTGCCGTATGAAGACATTCCTGAAGCAATCGACGGAAGCGCGGCGCGAACTCATTCTTACCGCTCATCCTATTAAAACATTGCTTATTCTCTCTCTTCCATCACTGCTGATGAATACCGTGCAGGCGATGATGCCGTTTACCGATGGGCTTTTTATCAATAATTTAACGAATTATGCGGTAACCGGCGCGGTAACCTTTTCTCAACCGATTATTTCGATGGTATTGGGTTTATCGCAAGGGTTAAGCGTTGCCGCGATGGCAATTATCGGGCAGCTGAACGGTAAAGGCGCAATCGAAGAAGGAAAACGGGTTGCAGCGCAGATATTTTTATTTGCGGTCATGCTCGGCATCATCAGCGCACCGCTGCTCCTGATCATCAGCGTGGCGGTTTCACGGAGCTTGCAGAGCGATATAGCGCCGTATGTCCGCCAATATATTTCGTGGTACAGCATCGTCTTACCGTTCAGCTTTTTAGAGGCCGTGTATAACGGTATCAAAAACGCGAATGGAAAACCAGAAGCGGCTTTTACCCGAATGACCATCCTCTTTATCTTGAAGGTTATCGGCAATTTTATCTTTCTCTATGTTTTGCGGCTCGAAATTCTCGGCTGCGTGCTCGCATCTCTTTTGGCAAACGTATGCATTACAATCTGGATGGTATACGAATTGTTCATCCACAACAGCCCGGACAAGCTCGATGTTAAAAACTTCAAGTTCGATTCAAAAATCATCAAAGAGGTTCTGAAAGTCGGTTTTCCGGCAATGTTCAACTATTCCTTTTTGTACTTAGGTTTTTTCCTTATCAATAAAGAAATTGAAAGATACGGCGCCATCGTCGTCGCGGCACAAGGAATCGCGAGCAATATCAATGCACTGTGCTTCAACCTGCCTGCGGCTTTTAGCGCGGCAATTACGACGATGGTCAGTATGCACATCGGCGCAGGATATCCGCAAAAGGCAAAACGGGATTGTCTCCTCGGTTGCATCACCAGTATCATCATCGCCGTTATAATGATTTCGATTATGATTCCGCTTTCACCTTATCTGACTGTCTTGTTCAGGCGAGAGCCGGAAATTATCGGTATTGCAAACAACGCGCTCAACATCTATACCTATTCGATTATCGGCTTCGGTATTTGTATGACCATTCAAGGCGCGTTTATCGGGCTCGGCAAAACGAAAATGCCGCTTGTGCTCGGTGTGCTCCGTATATGGCTGCTGCGTTACATCTTTGTATTGGCAACGGAACACGTCTTGCAATACTACGCTATTTTTTGGGGAAATCTCTTTTCAAATATAACAACTGCGCTTATCGCAACCGTCCTCATTTTGCGGACAAAATGGGTGTCAGCGCTCACCATCACCACTGAAAAAAAGGAGTAACCGCCATGCACGGTTCACTGGCACAGATACCGCAAGTCGAAAAACTGCTTTCACATCACGAGCTTTTCGGCTGCGTCGAAAAGCTCGGCAGACCGATTGTAGCCTCTATCGTATCGGAGTATATCACGCAGATACGGGCTGAGGCTTTAAAAGGAGCCGCCGTTCCGTCTTTTGATGCGTGTATAGCGGACATCCGGCAGCGGTGCACGAAGCATATACGGAAACGGATTTCGAAGATTATCAACGCGACGGGCATTATCCTGCACACCAACCTCGGACGAAGCCCGCTTCCGCACGGCATTTGGGATGCAGCAAAGGAAGCGGCCCAATCATATTCGGCTATCGAGATGGATTTGGAGGATGGCAAACGGGGACAGCGGTTCCCCTTTGCCGTCGAAGCGATGAGTACGCTTGTCCGTGCGGAAGCGGCGCTGATGCTGAACAACAATGCTGCCGCCGTGTTTCTGTTACTTAAAGCGCTTGCGGGAGGCAAAGAAGTTATCGTTGCGCGCGGCCAGCAGGTGCAAATAGGCGGCGGCTTCCGCATTCCCGACATTCTGCGGGAGGCAGGCTGCACGCTCGTAGAAGTCGGCACCACCAACATCACCACCCTTGAGGACATTACCGCCGCCGTTACCGAACAGACGGCGATGGTGCTATGGGTGCATACCTCAAACTATAAAATCCGCGGCTTTACGGAGCAGCCCTCCCTTACCGCCATCCGCAAGGCCTTACCGCCTGAGGTAATCCTTGCGGTGGATCAAGGGTCAGGCGCTATTTCACTTAGCCTACAAGATGAGCCGACCGTACCGGCCTTATTAAAAGAAGGCGCCGACCTCGTTTGTTTCTCGGGGGATAAAGTATTCGGCGGCCCGCAGTGCGGATGGATTACCGGCAAAAAAGATTTAATCGCCCTCATTGCCCGCCATCCGCTGATGCGCACCTATCGGGTAGGCCGCGCCGTCGCCGCTTTAATGGAAGAGACCCTCGTGCACTACCTGAATAACGGAAAGAGCGCCGCGGCCGAAGCGTTGCTGCTTGACCCTACCGTGATAAAAAAACGGAGCGAAAAGATTGTGAGAAAACTGCCGTCCGGAACCGTATGTGTTGTCCCCTACCCTTTCTCGCTCGGCGGCGGCAGCACCCCCGATGAGACCTTCCCGTCATGGGCAATTATGCTGCACACGCATAAACCGGAAGCGGTAAAGACGGCGCTGCGGTTTTGCAGCATTCCGATTATCGCTATTATTTCGGAGGACAGGCTGCTGTTACACCTTGCCGCCGTAAATCCTGCCGATGATGCATATATTGCTCAAGAATTAAAAAACATCTCTAAAAACTCGCCCGGCTTTTAGAGGTTCGTTAAAAAATCACAGAGGTGCGTTGACTATGGCATATATTTTAGGAACCGCCGGACACGTCGATCACGGCAAAAGCGCATTGGTAAAATGCTTAACCGGAGTGGAAACCAGCCACATCCCCGAAGAAAAGAAGCGGGGTATGACCATTGAGCTGGGTTTTGCCGCCTTGGAAGATCCCGTACACGGAACGGTCGGTATCGTCGATGTTCCCGGACACGAACGGTTTATCCGTAACATGGTAGCAGGCACGTGGGGACTTGACGCGGCAATGCTGATTGTCGCAGCAGACGACGGGTGGATGCAGATGTCGTCGGATCACCTGCGGGTACTTAAAGCGATGCATATCAACTCCATCCTGTTGGTCATAACCAAATCCGACTTGGCCGATCCTGATATGATCGAGCTGATACGGGAAGATGCAAATCGGCATTGCCGCGAAATCCTCGGAAGGGAATTACCTTCGGTGGCTGTTTCCGCACATACCGGCGCCGGTATCGACGAACTCAAGAAAAAAATTACGGAATTATTGAGCGCCGTCCGCACCGCTCCGTTGGATAAGCCGTTCCTGTATATCGACCGCGCCTTTACGCTGAAAGGAATCGGCATCACGGTAACCGGTACGCTCCGCGGTAAAAGCATTGCCGTCGGCGATCAGCTTGCACTCTATCCCGGCGGAACCGAATGCAAGATTAAAAACATTCAAAATCACCACGCCGACGTATCTTCTTCCGAATCGGGAATGCGGACGGCGCTTAACCTGAAAATATCCGAAAAAGAAAAGGTAGAGCGCGGTATGCTGCTTGCAGGCATTGGCGAAAGTCCCGTACTGCAAGGCTCCGAACTGCTCGTCCGCGTCGATGAATATTTTAACAAACAGGAAACCGGCGACGGCATCAAAAATCATATCGAACTGGAACTTGCAACCGGCAGTACCAATGCCATCGGCGCGATTCACTTTAACAAAACCGATCCCACGCTGGCGCGGGTGTCCTTGCAGGAATCTATCGCCGGACGCTGGAACCAACCGGCCGTCCTTATCAGGCATGGGGGAAGTTCCATTCTCGCCTCGTGCAGAATACTTGCGGCATTTGACTCCTACCGCGCGGCCATCTTTAAGCAATTTTTTTCGGTGTATGCCGGACGGGAATTACCGTCGTGGAAAAGCTGCGGCTTTTTTATCACCGGCTTTATAGAAAAAGACCGCGCGGAACCCAAGGAGCTTTCGGCTGACGCAAAAGACGTTACGGCCTGCGGCAAACAGCTCATCTTTATCAAGAAGCTCGCCGAATGGGAAGCAAAGATTTTAGAGACCGCAAAGAAAAGTCAGGCAGGTTTTACGGCAGAGGAAATCGATACGGCTGTGCCGGTAAAGG
>CAJPTT010000151.1 GCA_905373565.1 uncultured Treponema sp.
TCGCTTATTTTGGCCGACGAACCGACCGGCAACCTTGATCCTGCAAATGCGCACGGAGTTCAAGAGCTGCTCTTTTCGATAGCGGACAAACATCATAAAACACTCATCATCGTAACCCATGATCAAGGAATCGCTGCCGATACCGATCTATGCTATCGGCTTGAACAAGGGAAGCTGAATCTCTTATGAATTTTTTATTGGCATGGAAGCTGGCGCTGCGGTATCTGGGACTCAATGCCGGTACGGCAGTTTCTAACGCGCGGAAGAGTTTAATCGGCGCCATCTGGGGTATCGGCATCAGTATCATCCCGTTGGTTATCGTGCTTGTGGTGTCCGACGGTATGATAAAGGGTATTACCTCTCGTATGATTGAACTCGGAAGCGGACACATACAGATACTCGACCTGCGTCCGACGCCGCGCAGTGCACAAACAGCCGCTGACCGGAAGCAGAGTACTCAAACGGTATTCGATTCGATACGGGATAATGCGCAGTCCGTTATCACCGGTTCGCGGCGGCAGCAGGAAGGTACCGGTTTGCTCATCGGTAAAACCGGTCGCAGCGGAGGTACGATACGGGCGATAGAAGCGGGCTATTTTACCGAAAATCTTCCTGCACGGAACCTTTTGACGGTAGTAGACGGCAGTCTTGAGTTCGACGGCGCCCGTTCCATTTTGCTCGGAAAAAAGATTGCGGAGAAAACCGGTCTTAAAGTCGGGGATAGCTGCTCGCTGCTTACGCTGTTGCCGCAATATACGGGCAATCAGACGAAGCCTAAGCTTACCCGTTTTAAGGTGGCAGGCATTATCTCTTCCGGCTATCAGGAGCTTGATGCATTGTGGATTTTTATCCCACTGGAGGCTGCCGATGCAGTGTTGTCGCCGCAGTCTTCGCTGAGCGCCCTTGCGGTCAGTATTGCCGATCCGTTTAATAACACCTTGCTTGCGGAAGCAAAAGAGTCAATTCAGCACTTGCTTCCGGCAGGTTTTTCGGTGTATACGTGGCAGGATTTAAACCGCTCTCAATTTTATTCATTTCAAACCTCAAAAAATCTGTTGCTATTTATCATGTTTTTGATTCTGCTTGCGGCATCCGTTAATGTTTCGTCGGCGATGGTCATGCTCATCATGGAGCGGCGGAAGGAAATCGCAATCCTGAAAGCAACCGGCGCTCATCCGTTTTTTATCACCCTGTCGTTTTTGCTCGCAGGCCTTGTTACGGGGGCAGCAGGACTCTGTATCGGCTTACTCGGCGGTATCCTTGCATCCTTGCATATCAACGAGTTGTTTGCCGCTTTTGAGTACGTGATAAATGGAGCTCAATCCGCTCTGTATTATCTGCTGGGGAGTACCGGCAGCCCCGAAACCATCCGCCTGTTGGCGCCCGAATACTATTTGGAGTATATCCCCGTCTCTTTGAATATTACCGAGCTGTATATAATCGCTGCAGGAACGCTTATTCTGTCGGTGATTGTCTGTATAGTGCCTGCCGTGTATGCGGGTAAAGAGAAGCCGTTGGAGAGTATGCGGAAGCTGTAACAGCAGAAATGAGGAAAGACCGAAAAAGTGTGATACACCCCACCCTTCAGGGGTATATAGATAACCGGTTTTCGTTGTTATTTTGAGATACAATATGCGGCATGTTGACTATAAGTCCCATCTGTATTATAATGAAACTATGGACTGGAAAGAAGCAATAAAGAGATCATTGGGCAAACCATATTATGAAAAAGATTTTGTCTTACTTTATAATATTGACTGTATAGCAGCTCTTAAAATTTTACCTCGTAATTATATTGATTTAGTTTTGACAAGTCCTCCATATAATATCGGTAAAGAATATGAAAAAGTATTACCTATTGAAGACTATATTGATTGGTCGTCTTCGTGGCTAAATGAAATTCCCTTAATTCTTAAAGAAAATGGTGCTTTTTGGTATAATTTAGGCTATGTACCATTTAAAGATTCCGCACGTGCATTACCGCTCGTTTATTTATTGTGGGATAAAGTTAAAATGTATCTTATGCAGGAGATAGTTTGGAATTATGGAGCAGGTGTAGCATGTAAAAAAACTTTGTCGCCAAGAAATGAAAAATGGCTTTGGTATGTCAATAATAAAGATGATTATACGTTTAATTTGGATGCGATTAGGGATCCTGATGTGAAATATCCAAATTCTAAAAAAAATGGAAAGCTACGCTGTAATACACTGGGAAAAAATCCTTCGGATGTTTGGCAAATTGCAAAAGTTACATCCGGTTTTAATAGGAGTTCAGAAGAACGGACAAATCATCCTGCTCAATTTCCCTTGGATTTAATTGATAGAATAACATTGGGATTTTCAAATGAAAATGATATTTTATTAGATCCTTTTATGGGTTCAGGGACAACAGCTATTTCGGCGTTAAAGAACAGAAGAAATGTTATCGGATTTGAAATAAGAGAGGATTATTGCGAGTTACAAGCAAAAAGAATTGACTCTTACTTTTTAGAACAAAGTCAAAATCTTTTTGCAGAATTTGTGAGTTAAGATTTATAGATAATAATCAGTTTTCCTTTCTCAACTTCTTTGGGCAATCTAGCTTGCTGACCGGATGCAGCTGATTGTCCAATCCAATCTGTATGGTCTAACCACCCGAATCGAATAAGTCTGATTTTTGGCAAACTGTCTGTATCTTCAAATTTTTCAAAATTTATAGCTAAATAGTAACCAGATTTACTCTTTTTGCCACCGTTTTTTAGTTCTTGTGCATAACTTCGATTTCCAAATATTTTATCTTTATCAGAAGAAGTTTTTATTTCAAGCGAGAAATGCGGATTTGTTATGCAGACTATATCTTTATCGGCAGCAGTTTTTTCTTTTCGCCAAGAATCCGAATAATCGACTTGAATATATTGTCCGATTATTTCATGTAAAAAGAATCCCATTATTTGAGGTTTAGGCCTGATATCATAAGCTATAGACCACTTGTCAGCTATTTTTGTTTCAAGTATTGTGTTCCATGATTTCAATACGAGAGAAACAAGATAATCTTTAGACAATGGAAAATCGTTCAGTAATTGTTGTGTAATCTCTAACCATTTTGAAGAATCTACATTTTCATACGGACTTTTCATTTTTACCGCTTCTTATTTCGTTAATACATAAATTAAAAAAATCATTGCAAGTTAGATTTAAACCTATAAGTATCTTTTCCAGTGATTGAAGAGAAATATTGCGAATCCCTCTTTCAAAACCTGAAATATAAGTCCTATCAAGATTTGCATATTCTGCTAATTGTTCTTGGCTTAAATGTAAGTTTTGTCTGTATTTTCTTAGCGCTTCTTGAATAACTTTAGACAACTCCATAGCATATTTCTATAGCTAAATTGACTATAAGTCTACGGAATATAAGTCTCATTTATTTTGATATAGAAAATTATTGCCGGTTTTTTCAATCTGCTTGCACTTTTTTTGCGAATATACTAGGATACGCACACTTGGGGTGCCGGAACAATAAACAGGAATCTTTAAGAACCTCATCGGCTTTTTAGAGGTTCCCAACCGAAGCTATTCGTTCCGTGCTGAGAGCATACCCGAACAAGGCATCCGTACGGAGGCCTTACACCTGATCCGGATAATGCCGGCGGAGGGAATAATGAAGTTTCGTCTTTATTTCTTTTTGTTTATCGTATGTTCAATCATACTGCCTTCAACCGCTTTTGCAGGCGGAAAACAAGATACTGCGGAAAAAATCGTTGTTGTCTATACCTATGACTCTTTTGCTTCTGAATGGGGGCCGGGCGCCGAAATAGCCAAACGCTTCAAAGAGCAAACGGGCTACACCGTCAACTATGTGATCTGTGAGAATTCAGGTTCCGTCCTATCGAAAGCGATAGCCGAAAAAAAGAATCCGCATGCCGATGTACTGCTCGGTATCAATGCGTTTCTTGTCGAGAAGACGCGTAGCGCAGGTGTTCTGGAACCGTATACCTCTCCGAATTTGGATAAAGTTGTCCCAAAACACGTTATAATGACTGATGATCACTTGATGACTCCGTATGATTGGGGCTATTTTGCGATTATGTATGACACCCAATCAAAAATCCCCGCCCCTCAGTCTCTGGAAGATTTAACAAAGCCTGAATATGCCAAATCCTTGGTCATCATGGATCCCCGCACGAGCGATCCCGGCCTAGGTTTTGCCGCATGGACAAAGGCGGTTTACGGAAACGATTATCTTTCGTACTGGAAAAGATTGATGCCTTCCATCCTGACGATGAGCCATTCGTGGAGTGCCGGATACGGGTTATTTACGGCGGGGGAGGCTCCGCTTGCCGTCAGCTATACCACCAGTATGGCTTATCACATCCGGTATGATAAAACCGATCGGTATCAGGCATTGACGTTTGCCGAAGGGAATATGATTGCGCTTGAAGGAATGGGTATCGTTAAGAATGCGCCGCATAAAGTTGCCGCTCAAGCCTTTGTTGATTTTATGCTGACCGAAAAAGCGCAGGAGGTATTGCCCGAAACGCAGTGGATGTATCCGGCAAATACTGCGGTGCAGCTCCCCGAATCATTTAAAACCGTCCCGATGCCGAAAAAATCGCTGACTATTTCAGGTACCGAGGCAGAAACGGCGGTGGACGCTATTATTTCAGTATTGGAAAAATAACCCTATTCTCATCGCAGAATTGTATGGATTCCGTTAATCGAAATGCTGCGAAGCGGACACTACTGCAAAACGCTTTTGTAGTAAGCGGCGGGGTGTTATTCTGTGCGGTACTGATTGCTTTTTTCGTACCGCTCGGAGTTGCCGTTTTTCCGGCCTTCGATGGAGGCGCTTCTGCAGCGGCGTTCCGGTCTTTATGGAAGGCTGCCCGCTTTACCGTGATGCAAGCATTTCTCTCTGCAGCAGGGGCAAGCGGTATCGGCCTCTGTGCGGCATTTTTTTGCGCCCGCCGGAGGTTCTTCGGACGAAAGTTGTTGCTCTCTCTTTCGGCGATACCCTTGAGCGTGCCGCCGGTGGTTATCGCGCTCGCGTTTATTCTGTTTTTCGGAAAAAACGGTTTACTGAACAAACTGCTTGCGGCGCTTTCGGCAGGGCAGCTTTCAATCGGCACCTTCCTTTATTCAACGGGCGGCATTGTGCTTGTCCACACCTTTTATAATTTTCCCATCACGATGCGTACCGTATCCGCCGCATGGGAACACCTCCCTGAGGAAACCGAACAAGCTGCTCTTTTGCTCGGAGCCTCGCCGCTGCGCATTTTTAGGACAGTGATCTTTCCGGCATTAAAGGCGCCGCTGTGCGCTTCGTTCGTTATTATCTTTTTATATTGCTTTTTCAGCTTTGTGATTATTCTGCTGCTGGGCGGTCTCGGCGTAACAACGCTGGAGGTTGAGCTGTATCAAACCATCCGCAGAGATATACACGCGAGTACCGCGGCGCATATTGCGCTGGCGGAAACCGGTATCGCAGCGGCTGCGGTAGGGCTGTACGCTTATTTAAGAAGCAGAACACCCGATCATGCTGAAAACACCCAATACGCCCGCATTCGGTTGAATATCAGCGGCGCAGCGGAACATATCTTTTTTGCCGTGCTTATCTGTGTTATCTGTTTTTGTTTGCTGTTTCCGCTCGGTTCTCTGGTGTGGTACTCCCTGTCGAGTCCTAAGGCGCCGCTCACGATAACCGCTGATGCGTGGCGGCAGCTTTTACAACGGCCTCACTTTTGGAGCGCGGTGCAGCACACCGTGCAGACGGGGATCGGCACCGCCGTGCTTTCCGTAACGGCTGCGCTTTTTTTTGCGTATGCAGCATTTCAATCAAATCGGAAGTGGTATAAAAGCCTGCCGCTCATTCCTTTTGCAGTTTCTTCTATTGTATTGGGAGCGGGGTGGTTGAAACTTGATATTGTGCCGTCGCTGCTGTTGCTGGTTATTGTGCAAAGTTCGCTTGCGTGGCCCTTTGCGTGGATGCAAATAGAGACCGGCCTCGCAAAAATTCCTCGTTCGGTACTCGACGCCGCCCGTCTTTTGTCCTTTTCCCGCACGGATGCATTTTTTCGGGTATTTCTGCCGTTATGTAAAACCGGTATTATATCTGCGCTGTGCTGCGTGTTTGCAATCAGTGCGGGGGACGCATCGCTGCCGCTTCTGTTGCATATACCGAACTTTGAAAATCTCGCGCTGATGCTGTTCCGCTTTG
>CAJPTT010000152.1 GCA_905373565.1 uncultured Treponema sp.
TCGGAATCGAGCGCATGTTTTAACTCCGTTTCAAAATTGACCGATGTCCGCTTGAAATCCGGTATTTCCGAGTTTGCAAGGTTATTTGCCGACACGGTATAGCGGAGTGCGTTTACATCAAGCGCACGGTGTAAAAGATCAACCGTCTTTTGAAAACTGTTTATGTGCATCTCAACTCCTCTAAATTATTCGTATACTCATATATCGGCATTATAAAAATTCCCTTGAGGAACGTTACAGGATATAACGTGATAAATCTTGATCCTGTACGATGTCCTTCAACCGTTCATCGACATACGCACGGTCTATTTCGACGGTTTTTTCGGTCATGTCGCTTGCGTTAAACGAAATATCTTCCAAGAGCATTTCCATAATCGTGTGAAGGCGGCGGGCGCCGATGTTTTCCATCGTCGAGTTGACCTCCGCAGCGAGGTTGCTCATACGTTCGATTGCTTCATCCTTAAAGATGATGGTAAGCCCTTCGGTTTCGAGCAGCGCTTTATACTGTTTGGTTAATGCGTTCTTAGGTTCAAGCAGAATTCGCTTAAAGTCTTCCGCATGGAGCGATTCCAGTTCTACCCGCAGCGGGAAGCGTCCTTGAAATTCGGGGATGAGGTCGCTCGGTTTTGAAATGCTGAAAGCGCCCGCCGCGATGAATAGGATGTGGCGGGTATCGACGACGCCGAACTTTGTGTTGACTTTGGAGCCTTCTACGATTGGAAGAATATCGCGCTGTACCCCTTCGCGGGATACGTCGATACCGCTGCTCCGCTCGCTTTTGGAAGCAACTTTATCGATTTCGTCGATGAAAATGATGCCCATTTGTTCAACCCGCTCTTTTGCTTCCTCTACAATCTTGTCATGATCGACGAGCTTATCAAGCTGATCATCCATAATAATCGTGCGGGCTTCTTTTACGCTGGTCGTTTTACGTTTGTTTCTACCGGCGCCCATCAGCATACTGCTGATATTCGACATCGCGTTTTCGAGGTCTTCCATACTGGAGCCGCCGGCAAAGATTTCAAAACTTGGCATTCCCGACTGCTGCACGGAAACTTCTACCATTTTATCTTCAAATTTGCCGTCCCGCAGCATCTTGCGAAACTTTTCCCTCGTTTCGTGCATATCGTCTTCGGCTTGTTCGCCGTCTGCTACCGAAGTGCCGTCTACTCGGATTTCCCGATTATTTTCCGCTTCCGCATCATGTTCCGATCCGGCGATTAAAAGCGGCTTAGAGTCTTCTTTCCGATTCCGCTTTTTTTTATTGGAACCCGGCAGCAACAGGTCGAGGAGAATTTCCTCCGTGTTTTTTTCCGCCTGCGCTTTCAGCGTTTCCTGCATCTCGCTTTTTACCATAGAATAGCCGACGGCCATCAGGTCGCGGATCATCGATTCGACATCACGGCCGACATAGCCGACTTCGGTGTATTTTGTCGCCTCTACTTTGAGGAACGGCGCCCCTGAAAGTTTTGCAAGGCGTCGGGCAATTTCGGTTTTACCCACGCCGGTCGGCCCGATCATCAGGATATTTTTCGGCGCTATTTCTTCGCGGATTTCTTCGCTCAATTTAAATCGGCGTGTCCTGTTTCGCAGGGCAACGGCGACGGCCTTTTTAGCCTTTGTCTGCCCGATAATATATTTGTCAAGCTCCGCCACAATGTGCGGAGGGGTGAGTTCATCCAAGTTGATGGTCATTTTTTCTCCCTTATACCTTATATTTCCTCTATATGTATGTTTTCGTTGGTGTATACGCAAATCTGTCCGGCGATATTTAAGCTCTTTTCAGCAATTTCACGGGCTGATAAGTCCGTGTTGCGGAGCATAGCGAGCGCTGCGGCATACGCATAATTGCCGCCCGATCCGATAGCAAGCACATCTTCTTGCGGTTCAATGACATCTCCATTTCCGGAAATCAGCAAAATGGTCTTTGCGTCCGCAACCAACAGCAGCGCTTCAAGATTTTTCAGCATTTTGTTGGTGCGCCACTCTTTGGCAAGCTCAACCGCAGCGCGGGTAATATCGCCGTTGTATTCTTTAAGCCGCCCTTCGAACTTTTCGAGCAGTGTAAAGGCATCGGCCGTTGCGCCGGCAAAACCGGTCATCACTTTGCCGTCGTAAATCTTGCGGACCTTGCGGGCATTGCCTTTCATCACCGTTTGCCCCATCGTAACCTGTCCGTCGCCGGCCATCGCAACCTTTCCGTTTCGTCTGACGGCAATAACGGTCGTACTCCGCACCTTCGTTTTTCCCATGTATAAACCTCATTAGCGGTATTAAGATATATTGATACTGCTTTTCATTATACCATACTATACTTCTTTTGAAAATATACGGCGCATCTGCGTTGTCGCTTTGTAAAAAACAGTCCTCGACGTACAAAAAGTACGCCTGCGGGTGTTTTTTGCGCGCTCCTAGCATCTGCGTCGTCTCTTTTCAAAAGCGCTGGGCCGGATACGGCGCATCTACTTCGTTGCTGCGCACAAATTAATCCTCAACGTATCAGAACGTCCAAGGATGGACGGGGTATAAATCAGGAACGATGTTTTTGCTGCGCAAAAACTCGTTGTTAAAAAGCGTACACGGAAGTACGCTTTTTAACAGGCCTGCGGTTAATTTGTGCTCGCGCCTCGTATCTATACCGTCTCTTTTCAAAAGCGTTGGGCCGGATACGGCGCATCTGCTGTGTCTCAATTTTTCTGCGGGAGTAAATGCAAAGTGTCTGATGCGGTTGCCCCGGCAAATATTGACAGCGTTGCTTGTAAAATTGTAGTATTGATTATGAATTTTAGGCGCTACACTTTGATATGAGGAGTTGTATATGAAACAGGCTGTATCATATAAGCATTCAAAACAACGGGAGGCATTGTTCAATCTTTTATGTTCTACGCGTACGCATCCTACGGCAGCATGGCTGTATGATAAGCTTCGAAAAGATTTTCCTCACATTAGTCAGGGAACCGTTTATCGCAATTTGAATATTCTTGCCGAACAAAAACGAATTAAGGTTATCAATGTTGGTGGTACCTTTGCTCACTTTGATGCGGATATGAGTGTTCATAATCATGTTATCTGTACCCGATGCGGCAAGGTTGAAGATGCTTTTATGCCGTCCGATGAACACTGCGATCAAACGGCTGCGAAGGTCAGCGGCTATCGTATCGATTCGCATCGGTTTGATTTTTTCGGGCTTTGCCCCGATTGTCAACGTCTTGAACATGATGAGGTTCTATAGTAATTTATTTATGTTTATGCGAAGCTTTGTCGCACGAGACGGATTTCTTTAAAAGCTTGATGAGTTTTTAGAAGTCTTGATATCCGTTTAGCAATGGAGGTTATAATGAATAAAACACTGAAAACATTGTTTTATATTCTCTGTGTTTCCGTTCTGTTGTTCGGTTTTGGAGCTTGTAAATCGCAGCCTAAACCGAGACCTGAACCGAAGCCGGAGCCGGTAAAGCCTGCCGAGCCGGAAAAAAATGAAGAGCAGGAAAAAACCGCCCGCTTATTGGAGGAACTGGCAAAAGTCCGCGCCGAAGCGGTTAAAGTAAAGGCGGATGCCGCCTATCCCGTTCAGTTCAAGTCGGCCGACGATACGGCTGCCGAAGCGAAAAGCGGCTATGAAGCAAATAATTTTGCAGCAGCGCAGGAAAAGGCTCAAAGGGCTATTACGCAATATCGAACGTTGATCAATCAAATGCAGATTGCCGACTTAAAAGCAAAGATCGATAAAAATGATCTGTCTTCTTATGATGCGGAAAACTATAAAAAGGCCGAAGAGCTGTCCGCACAGATTCCCGGATTATATGAATCGGATCCTGCAAAAGCTTTTGAAATCTCCGAGCAAGCGCTGAATTACTATGAAACGGTAAAAGAAGCCGGGTTTGCTTCGTTGATGGATGATGCAAAAAAGAAAGCGGACGAAGCGCGCGAGCGATGTGATTCGGTTAAAGGCGCTACAGCGATGAAAGAGCCGTATGCAGAAACGGTAAATCGCTACCGTGCAGCCGGAATTGCTGCAGGCAATAAGAAATATGAACAAGCGTACACAGGGTATATGACTGCTGCCGATGAGTTTAATGATATCTACGAAAAGGTAAAAGTTAAACGAGAGCAGGCAAGCGATGCGATGGAACGAGCGAAAGCACGTCAAGATGCCAGCAGTAAGCTTGCAAAGGATGCCGATCGCGAAGCCCCCTTGCCTGAAGATGCGGAAGGTTTTTCGGAAGAACCGGTCGATCTTGATGAATTGCAGAGCTCTACAACCGACGGCAGTACAGCGTCATCCGATAACGGGAGGTAACCCATGAAAAAAACAGCTATTCTCTGTACCGTATTCTTTTTATTAGGAACGGCATTATTGTTTGCCGTATCGTACGATAATAATGAGTACCAGCGAAAGAGCCGTGCCTATTCCGAATTGGCACAACGGGCGTATAACGAAGGTGATTATGACGCTTCTATAGAATATTCACGACTTGCCGAAGAAAATGCTCAAAAATCGGCCGATTATATTCAATATATGCTAGCCCGTATCGAAGCGGAACAGGCAATGAATAAGGCGCGTACCCGCTATACATGGGCAAAAAACAATCAGGCCGAACAAAACTATCCTGAGGCATTTCAGACGGCAACCGAGGCTTTACAGGCAGGGCATACCGCATTTGAAAACAAAGACTTTGACGTAGCGGTCGTCTGTGCAAAGAAAGTTCTGGATGCACTTGCCGTTGTTACCGGCGATGAATCTTCGTTTACAACGTTGCCCGCTCAATATCGTATCCGTACGTGGCGGGGTGAACGAGATTGCTTGTGGAATATCGCAAAGGATAAGGCTATTTATGATAATCCGTATCTATGGCGAAAGCTGTATGAAGCGAATAAAGAGAAATTGCCGGATCCGAACAATCCTGACTGGGTTGAACCGGGAATTATCTTGACGATTCCGAGTCTCCGCGGAGAAAAACGCAGCGGCTTATATGACCCTGCGGTAACCTACGAAAAATTACCCTCGGCAAAAAAATAACAAATGATAAGGAACCTCTAAAAACAGTTTTTAGAGGTTCCTTAATATCTCTCTTTGTACAGTAGTTGTCTCCGAGCTTTTAATCGTAGCTTTTTGCGACTTCCCGTAGATAAAAAAAGAGCGCGGTACACATAAGCGCATGGTCGTAGGGTTCCGTTCCCATTTTGCTCAACACCTCATCAATGGGAACCGCCTCGGCTTCTAAAAATTCATCTTCATCAAGATGCTGTGCCTGCGTATCCGATTCGCAGTCCGCAAAATAAATATGGCTTTTATTTCCCATAATCGCAGGATTGGGGTATACTTCGCCGAGCAGCGTTAAATTCCGCCCCGTTCTTCCCGTTTCTTCAAGTAGCTCCCGCCGCGCCGCCTGTTCGGGTGTTTCCCCTTCGTCGACCACGCCGCCGGGAAATTCGACCGATAGGTGTGACGAACCGTGTCGCCACTGTTTTACCATCAAAAAATATTGTTGCCCGTTTGTATCGGTGATGCGGGGAATAACGATAACCCATTCCGGCGCGGATAACGTCGAAAATGTCTTTGTTTCGTTTTCGGGCGAAAGACTGGTAATTTCGTTGACGGTAAATACCCGTGTCGTACATATTTCTTTTGCAGCAACGGGCTTCCATGACAGATTAAGTTTTTTTTGCATAAAAATAGAACCTTCCTTTGACATAATGAGTATTTAGCCTTATTCTATAAAAGAGGAGGCTTTATGGCAATTATCACCATTTCACGGCAAATAGCTTCTTACGGCGATGAAACCGCTCTAGAGCTGGCAAAATCACTCGACTACGAGTTTATCGATAAAAAAGATTTAGAGAAAGATCTGATCGACAAGGGAATTTCAAAAGAGAGTCTTGCTCATTATGACGAGCGGAAGCCCGGCTTTTGGGCATCGTTATCCCGCAATCGCGACTCTTATTTCGATTATTTACGGGAGATCGTCTACGGATATGCGCTAAAAGGAAACAGTATTTTTATCGGCCGGGGCGGGTTTGCGTTACTGCGCGGTATTCCCGGATGCTATGCGGTACGGCTGGTTGCTTCCGATGATGTACGGATTGCACGGCTGATGAAAGAGTTTGATTGGCCCGAAAAAAAAGCCCGCGCTTTGATGACAGAAAGCGATACCAACCGCGAAGG
>CAJPTT010000153.1 GCA_905373565.1 uncultured Treponema sp.
TATTTCCTGTTTGGCGCGCTCATACATGTTTCCTTATTGATCGTATTATACCATAGATTAGTAGATCTTTAAAGGAATTATGAACGATACCTTTTGCAAATAGCCTGTTGAGTAGTTATACATCCGTGTACACTTTTTTCCGACATACATCCATGTATGTCGGAAAAAGACGAGTTTTGTGCACAAAACTCGCTTCTGATTAACATCCCGCCCATCCTTGGGCGATTCTGATACGTTGAGGATTAATTTGTGCGCAGCAACGAAGTAGATGCCCCGCCTTTCCAGCGCTTTTGCAAATAGCCTGTTGACCAGTGTACCTCCTTGTACACTGGTCAACGACGAGTTTTTCTCGCGAAAAACTCGCTACTGCGTGAAACCAGCGGCATCCGTGCCGCTTCTGCAAAACCAGCGCTTTTGCAAATAGGCGGTACAGATACAAGGCGCGAGCAAAAATTAACCGGAGGCGTATCTTTGATACGTTGAGGATTAATTTTTGCGCAGCAACGCAGTAGATGTGCCGTCTATTTGCAAAAGTTACTCTTTCCAGACTTGAAGAACCCCCGCCTGCTTCCCCAGCTGTTCGATAAATTCATCGGAAGAGGAGACTTTCAGCTGCGAAGAACCCTTCACCTGATAGACGGTATCGTTATCGGTAATATGGATAAAAATATCGCAAGTGCCTTGCGCGCCGAACAGGAAATCCTTGAGCGGCTGGAACTGTAAATCGGTTTCGATGAGCGGATCAAGCTCAAGGTGCACCTCTTTAATCGACCGCTCTTTCAGCTCGTCAATGCTGACCATCGATTCAACGAGGAACGACGGCGTATCACGCGAGCAGTCCACTTTCCCGATAAGGCCGCACACTGTTTCAGGCAGCGCATTGGTGCGGTTTTCTTCCCACGCCTTGGAAAAGAAGGTTAAATCGATGGTGCCGGTACGGTCTTCAAAGGTGCCGAAGCCCATCCATTTACCGTTTTTAGTCTGATAGGGGCGGATGCCGGTAATCATCCCGACGATGGTGTACAGCTTTTCTTTCTGTGCACGCCGGAAATTAATCAACTCCAAGGTAGCGCTGCGGTCAATCGCCTTTTTGTACTCATCGAGGGGATGGCCGGAAATATAAAAGCCCATCAGCTCTTTTTCAATACGCAGTTTTTCCTTTTGCGGCAAATCGTTGACCGGCCTAAAGGTAAAATCGGAAAACTCCTTAATGCCGGTGTCCTCAAACAGGCTGGTTTGACCGACTGCCGATCCCGCTTTTTTCTGTGCGCTGAACGCCATTGCCGCTTCAAGATTATCCAACAGCTCGGAACGGTTTTGGCCGAGCTTATCGAAGCATCCCGTCTTGATAAGCACTTCCAAATTCTTTTTATTCACGGTGTGTAAATCCAGCCGGTCGAGGAAATCGATAAACGACTTATAGGGGCCGTGCGCAGTGCGTTCAGCGACAATATCGCGGGCAGCTTGCTCCCCTACCCCCTTAATGCCGAGCAGCCCGAATACGATATCTCCTTCATAGACCGAAAAATATTCTTCCGAGGTATTAATATCGGGAGCGTGGAGCGCAAGCCCCATCTTATTCGCTTCACTGATATACTCCGGCAGCTTATCCGTCGAGGTAATCTCGTTAGTGAGGTTGGCCGCCATAAACTCCGCAGGGAAATTCGCCTTGAGATAGGCGGTTTGGTACGCCAGTACCGAATAAGCGGCGGCGTGACTCTTGTTAAACCCGTAACCGGCAAAAGGAATCAGAATTTCAAAAATACGGTCGGCGTCTTTTTCCTTAAAATTGTTCTTTACAGCGCCTTCGATAAACCGCGTTTTCTCCTTCTCCATAACCTCTTTTTTCTTCTTTCCCATTGCGCGCCGCAGCAAGTCCGCTTGACCGAGGCTGTAGCCGCCGATACGCTGCGCTACCTGCATAACCTGTTCCTGATAGACGATAACGCCGTAGGTTTCCGACAATATGTCTTCGAGGCAGGGGTCGGGGTATTGAATTTTCGATGCATCGAATTTCGATTCGATAAACTGATCGATATAGGCCATCGGCCCGGGACGGTAGAGAGCGTTTAATGCGATGAGGTCTTCTATTTTATCCGGCTTTGCACGTTTCAGAATATTCTGCATTCCCTGACTTTCAAACTGAAAGACCGCGGCGGACTTTCCTTCGCCGAGCATTTTAAACGTCGCCGCATCCTGCTCATCGATCTGCGCAATGGAGAAATTCGCGTACTCCCCTCCCCGCTTTTTGATGAGGTCTTCCGTGTGCTTAATCAGCGTCAGCGTCTTGAGCCCGAGGAAGTCCATCTTTACCAAACCGCAATCTTCTATTAAATCCATCGTAAACTGAGAGGCGGTCTTGCCTGTCTTGGAATCCTTGTACAACGGCACATAATCGGTCAGCTTCGTTTTACCGATAACAATACCCGCCGCATGGAGGCTCGTGTTCCGGTTGAGGTCTTCAAGCTTTTCCGCAATGGAAAAAAGCTCCGTGTACCGCGCGTCTGAGCGCATTTCGGCGAGTTCGGGGACATCCGCAAAAGCCTTTTCAAACGTGAGCTTGGGGTCGGAGGGCATCAGTTTCGTAATGGCATTGACCTCACCGAGCGGAATTTCCAACACCCGCCCGACATCCTTGATTGCGGCTTTCGGCTTCAACGTTCCGAATGTGATAATCTGACCGACGCTTTCATCACCGTATTTTCTGCGGACGTAATCGATAACCTCCTGCCGCCGTTCGAAGCAGAAATCAACGTCAAAGTCCGGCATGGAAATCCGTTCGGGATTAAGGAAGCGTTCAAACAGCAGCTTATATTTGAGCGGGTCGATATCGGTGATCCGCATCGCGTAGGCAACAATGGAACCCGCCCCGGAACCGCGCCCCGGGCCAACCGGAATGCCGTGCTCCTTCGCCCAGTTGATAAAGTCCCATACGATAAGAAAGTACCCGACAAAGTCCATCTTCATGATAATACCGAGTTCATAGTCGGCGCGTTGGGTCATCTCTTCGGTAACGGGATTGTAGCGTTTTTTTAAGCCCTCGTGCACGAGGTGGGTGATGTACTCTTCTTTTGTCGCAAAATCTTCCGGTATCTGATACACGGGAAGGAGCGGCCCCGGCTGAGGAATTTCAAAGTTACAGCGCTCTGCGATACGGGAGGTGTTGGACAACATTTCGGGATAACTGGGAAACAGCTGTTCCATCTCCTCCGCCGATTTAAGATAGAATTGATCGGTTTCAAACTTCATGCGGTTGGTGTCGGAGCGGTTCTTTTTTGTGCCGATACAGAGGAGGATATCCTGCGCAACCGCATCCTTTTGCTCCGCATAGTGAGCGTCGTTCGTTACCACCATCGGCACGCCTATCTTACGTGCCATCTCAATCAGCATCGGCGCAACCTTCTCCTCGTCGGCAATACCATGCTTTTGCAGCTCGATAAAGTAATTGTCGATACCGAATATGCTGCGATAACGTCTGACATGGGCTTCAGCCTCAGCCTTTTTCCCCTGCAATAGCAGCGACGGCAATTCTCCCGCAAGACAGGCTGAAAGGCAGATAAGTCCCTCCGAATACTGTGTCAGCAGCTCTTCGTCAATACGCGGTTTATAGTACATGCCCTCGGTGTAGCCTTTGGAGCACAGCACCATCAAATTCCGGTAGCCGGTTTCGGTTTCGGCAAGCAGGATAAGGTGAAAGTATTTGCGGACGCCGGTATTGGTATTCTCCGGCTTTGCGAACCGGCTGCCGTTCGCAACATATACTTCGCAGCCGATAACCGGCTTTATCCCCTGCGCCTTACATTCGCGGAAAAAGCGCAAGGCGGCAAACATATTGCCGTGGTCGGTCAGCGCGAGGGCTGTTTGTCCGAGGTTTTTGGCGGTTGTTATCAGTTTCTTTATGGAAGAAGCGCCGTCCAACAGCGAATAGTCGGAGTGCACGTGTAAATGAACAAAATCTTGAGGCATACCGCAAACTATAGCAAAAACGGGGGCAAATGATAAGAGGTGCGGAAAAGACAGGGACGGGAAAAAATAAAAAGATAAAAAAGGACTTTATTCTAGGCGTTCTTTGTGATATGCTATGGTTGCTTTATCGGATATCTCTGAAAACCCCATCGGGTGTTTCGAGATTTCCATCAGACATTTCCACCGGCGTTGCCGGCCGTGCACCGTCCGGAATATCTCTTTTCGGACGGTAAGTTTTACTGTATATACAAGGAGTTGTATTATGAAGAAGATCGGTGTTGTAGGTGCGGGCACGATGGGGCAAGGTATTGCCGCATCGTTCGCTTCGAACGGGTATCAGGTTACGGTGTGCGACATAAAAATCGAATGGGCACAATCGGGAATTGATAAAATCGCAGCAAACTACGATAAATTGGCCGCAAAGGGCAAGATAACGGCGGAAGCGGTCGCTGCCATAAAGGGAAATTTAAAGACCGGCCTGTACAAAGATTTGGCCGACAGCGATTTAATTGTAGAAGCCATCTTGGAAACCGGCGAAGCTAAAAAAACGCTTTTTACCGAGCTTGACGGCATTTGCAAAGAATCTGCGATTTTTGCAACAAACACATCTTCCCTGTCCGTTACCGACATTGCGCAGGGCATTAAGCATCCCGTTATCGGTATGCACTTCTTTAATCCTGCCGATAGAATGAAATTGGTAGAAGTTATTTCAGGAATCAATACCCCTGTCGAAGTAAAAAATACCATCATAGAAACGGCTAAGAGTTTGGGAAAAACGCCTGTTGAGGTACAAGAAGGCCCCGGCTTTGTTGTAAACCGCATTCTTATCCCTATGATTAACGAAGCGGCCTTTATTCTGCAGGAAGGTCTTGCGAGCGCCCAAGATATCGATACGGCTATGCAACTCGGCGCCAACCATCCGATGGGACCGCTTGCACTCGGCGATTTAATCGGCCTTGACGTTGTGCTTGCGATTATGGACGTATTGTACCGTGAAACGGGCGACGGCAAGTACCGCTGCTGTACGCTTATCCGTAAGATGGTGCGCGGCGGATTACTCGGACGCAAAACCGGAAAAGGTTTTTACGATTATTCAAAGTAAAGGAGGAAGCCACATAAGATGAGTACGATATTATTGAAGATAGATGATCATATTGCAACGGTTACCATTAACAAACCGCAGGTACTGAATGCGCTCAGCACCGAGGTGTTAACCGACCTTAATCAAACATTTGATGAAATTGAAAAAGCAAAAGATGTTTATGCGGTAATTATTACCGGCGCCGGTGAAAAAAGCTTTGTAGCGGGCGCCGATATTTCGGAAATGAAAGATAAAAATAAGGCTCAAGCTGCAGAATACGGCGCTTTTGGAAACAAAGTATTTTTGCGCATTGAAAATTTTCCGTGTCCGGTAATCGCTGCGATAAACGGCTTTGCCTTAGGCGGCGGCTGTGAGCTTGCAATGTCCTGCGATATCCGTATTGCATCGAATAAGGCTCGCTTTGCACAACCTGAAACCGGCTTGGGTATTACGCCCGGTTTCGGCGGTACGCAACGTTTGGCACGCCTTATCGGCGCGGGCAGAGCAAAGGAACTTATTTACACTTGCCGTCAGGTAAAGGCCGATGAAGCACTTTCGATAGGACTCGTCAATGCCGTAACGGAACCGGAAAAGCTGATGGAAGAGGCGCTGCGTGTTGCAAAAATGATTGCTGCAAACGCTCCGATTGCAGTGCGCTATGCAAAACAAGCTATCAACGAAGGCTTGCAAACGAATATGCAAGGCGGCGTCGATATTGAGGTGGAAAAATTCTCCGGCTGTTTTGCAACGGAAGACCAAAAGATGGCTATGACTGCTTTTGTCAAAAAAGAAAAAATTGAAAAATTCAATAATCGTTAGGAACAGGCATGGATTATAATTCACTATACAAACAAAAGTTGACCACTGCGGAAAAAGCGGCGCAGACAATCAAGTCGGGCGATTGGGTTGATTACGGGTGGTGCGTGAATACGCCGGTTGCAATAGACAAAGCGCTTGCAAAGCGTTTGCCGGAACTTGAAAACGTACACTTTAGGGGCGGCTTAGTTCCATGGGAACCGGAGATTTTTAAGATCGACAATCCTGCCGAGCATTTGACGTGGAACTCATGGCACATGCTCGG
>CAJPTT010000154.1 GCA_905373565.1 uncultured Treponema sp.
CTGTTGTTACATCCGCCCCTACTCCGAACTCGCAGGCTTCGGGCAACTGCGCGCGGAGGATGCCCTCGCAGCGGAACTCTTAGGCAGCGGCCGCAGCATCGGCAGACAGGACAAAGCCGCAGCAGCCGCGGCATTTAACCGGTATGCACTACTGTTTTGAACTGCTGACCCCGGAGACTATCTATGACGCGGCTGCATTCGTGCGGCAGCACGAATACCGCTGCATCGATCTTGCAGAGCAGCTGCGGCTTTGCCTGTACCCCGACTATGCTCCGCGGTATAAAAAGGCGGCGGCTGTCTATGCCTGCCCGCGGCAAACTTGTCCGCAACCGCAAAAAATCTGCTGCGGGGTCTTACTGTTCAGCACGTATGGGCTTTTGTTCCACTGTATCGATACGGACATTCCAGAAGAAACGGTCTTAGCTTTCGGCAGATTTTTTTTAAGTGAAGACTTTCCTTACAAGGAACTCCACGCCGTTGCAGGCACCCGCGAACATACGCTCCTCTTTGAACAGGTTATGTCCGAAACAGCGCATATCCGGCTCGACGCCGCCGTAGATTACTACCTGATGCGGTGCGCCAAACCTTGTACGGATACATTCTTTCAAACAGCACAGGCTAAGCTGAATGCCACGCTGTCGATTGAACGCGCAACGGAAAATGATCTTGCAGAACTCTTCCCGCTCCAGCTCGATTATGAAAATACCGAGGTTGCCTACGACAGCCGCCCGATAAACCCTGCCGTCTGTAAACTGTCGCTGCGTGCCCGCCTTGCAACCGGATACATCTACAAGGTCTCGGCAGACGGGCGCATCGTTGCAAAGGCCGGAACCAACGCGCAGGGCTTTCACTGGTTCCAAATCGGCGGCGTCTACACCCTGCCCGCATACCGGAACAAGGGATTAGCCGCAGCCACCGTTGCGCATCTCATCAATACCCACAGCGCAGAAGCGCACGGCTTCGCACTCTTCGTAAAAACCGCCAACACAGCCGCCCTCCGCGTATACGAAAAGCTCGGCTTTGAGCAGTGCGGGCTGTTTAGAATGAGTTATTGGAAGGCGGGGGAGAAGTTATAGAAGGGGAAATGAGGGGAAGACTTACAATTTTGCTAAAAGATAGAAAGCACATGTAATGCAAAATCTTTACAAATAAGCTCTATTGCTATACAATACACTAAAAAGAAGGAGTATGCAGTTATGGCACAAATTAGTTTGAGAATTGATGATGACGTAAAAAGAAGTGCAGAGCAAGTATGTGCAGATATTGGTATGTCTCTATCTACGGCAATCAATATTTATCTGAAAAAACTTGGAAGAGAAAGACGTATACCTTTTGAAGTGAAAGCGGATCCGTTTTATTCTCCTGAAAACAGCGCAATTCTTGATAAGAGAATCGCAGATATACGAATAGGAAAGAATATTTCCGAACATGAACTTATCGAGGTGTGATAGTGCGAAAAATATGGCACGACGATGCTTGGGAAGAATATACCGATTGGCAAATTAAGGATAAGAAAACGCTGAAAAAGATAAATAATCTTCTCAAGGATATAGACAGAAACAGATATAACGGCATTGGGAAGCCAGAAGCTTTGCGCGGAAACTGGACAGGCTTTTATAGTGTGCGTATAGACGAAAAAAATAGACTTGTTTTTCGAATTTCAGATGATGTGATAGAAATTGCTCAATGCGGTTCCCATTACGGGGATAAGTAAATAAGAATGGAGCTATTGCTAAATGACAAAGCTGCAGGAAGAGATATCGTCCCTACACTGCAGCTTAATTGCGATTGCTATTCCGTTAAAAACGCCGTTTCATATTCGCCGTTAGTAATGGTACTGATAGGTAAACTTTCATAGCGGATATCGTATACGTCATTCATATCGCCAAGGTTGGTAACATGATCATATTTCTCATATAAGAACCCGATCCGGTGATCCTGCTGCATCACCATTGTCGAATACCCGCTCTCTCCGGTAAATACTTGATATTTTTTCCACTTGGTACTGTCTGCCAATGCCGAAAGACCGATGTTCTCTTCTATTACGCGCCAATAGATACCTACATTCATACGGATGTTCGGTTCGCCGCTCTTAGGGTGCGGTTTTGAAGATAAGGGAATAGACTGTAATGCAAGATATACCGGCGCTTTCGTATCGGTTTTACGAACCTTTATAATACATATTTCACCGTTCGTACCCCGTTCCGTTCCGAGCGGCGCAGTTTGAGCGCTTTCCCAATGCCCGCTTGCAGTTCCTTCATTTGTATAAGTGAAGATATTAAAAAGACGTCCGTTCGCAGTGCGGCTTGAAAGCAATACTCTGCCGTCGGGAAGCTCTTCAACCTTGGCTTCATCACCGTTCGATATCGGCGACACAGCCGTATCGCCGAGAACCTGCCATGTTTCACCGAAATCGTCGGAGTACAACACGGCATTTCCGAAGAGAGCTTTTGATGTCTTTTTAACTAACAGTGCTGTATAAATACGATAATAATTATCTTTTTTTATCTTGCGAGACTGCATGATCTTCCCGGAACTGAAAAAGAGCGTTCCCCAATTACCGTTTAAACTGTAAATGGAAGTCGTAATTTCCTCAGGCGATGTAAACGTTTTACCTCCATCTGAGGAACGGAGCTTAACAACTTTAAGCCGCGTATTTGCATTTCCTGCCTTATAAT
Source organism: uncultured Treponema sp. (assembly GCA_905373565.1). Lineage (GTDB taxonomy): Bacteria > Spirochaetota > Spirochaetia > Treponematales > Treponemataceae > Treponema. The sequence goes on from CAJPTT010000154.1 coordinate 2,679, forward strand.
GTCCGTAGCGGGTATCCCCGTGGGCGCAAATAATCAGTACATTATCCGACTCTCTATCTGCCACGATAGCGGCATCTCCATAACCGTATCGCACGGGATTATCCGGTGCATTTGTAATTTTTGTACTGCTGTTATCCCATGTCAAGCCGTTATCGGTAGAGCGTTTAACTATTATATCCACGCGATGGATATGGGAGTCTTGCCCCCATTCCCCATTAGGCCCGAACTTACCGATATCGGCAGTATGACCATACCGTAAATCCGTAACGGCGATCAGCGTCCCGTCTTTTGTCTGCGCCAATGCCGGAATTCGAAAATAGTTTGTCAATCCTTCAGTTTCTCTACTTTTCCACAAATTTTGCTGTAAAAAAGTTTTTGGAGTCCATTTTGCATAAAGCGTTATATCTGCCGTAACGGTATCGGAGGCCGTATTCCATTGAGTATTGCAATTTTTATCTTTATACCAGCCGGAAAAATTCCATGTCCGGTGCATAGGATTCGGTATATCAGTTGCAGGAATAGTATGATTTTTAATAACAGTTACCGGAGCCGGTGGGGTGGTAAGTCCACGCGTATCAAACCTTACGGTAAAACGAACATCACTCCATTTTGCATACAGTGTTATATCTTCGGTAACCGTGTCTGAATCTATATCCCATTTATTGGCACAGACCGCCTCTTTATACCATCCATCGAAGTTTTTATCATCAGGAATATCTTCAGGCGGCGGTAATTGATCGGGCCTTAATTTACTGTTTTTAGGCACGGTAATCGTCGCGGTACCGGCAGGCAGCGAACCGAATCCCTGCACATCAAACCTTACTGTTACATTTCCCGGGCTCGGAGGAATAGGCGGCTGTGATGGGGAAGAGGTATTACGCCACTTTGCGTAGAGCGTAATATCCGCCGTAACCGTATCGCTATCATTGTTCCACGGCTGTGTACCGGCAGGGTCTTTAAACCACCCAACAAAGCTTTTATCTGCGGGAATCGCTGTAGGTGCAGGCGTCTGTACTGCAATCAGCTTACTTCCTTTTGTAACCGTAAGCGTCGCAGGAGCCGTACCGATACCCTGCACATTAAATGTTACCGTCAGAATGTCATTCCACTTTGCATAGAGCGTAATATCCGCTGTAACGATATCACCATTATGGTTCCACAGCTGCGTACAGACGGCATCTTTAAACCAGCCTTCAAACCTTTTATTGGCAGGAATAGCCGTAGGTGCAGGCGTCTGTGTTGCAATCAGCTTACTTCCTTCCGCAACCGTAAGCGCTGCCGGCGCCATACCGATACCCTGCGTGTTAAACGTTACCGTATACGCTCTCGGAGAAGGAAAGCGACAACCGGCAATTATAAACGCAATAGTAAGAATCAAAACAAGGGAAAAAAATCTTTTCACACGCGGCTCCTTTAAAATCGGTCTTACCAATACTATCAATATCATTAAAAGTAAAATGCAGCCTTTATATAAGGAAGAAAATCATAAGAAGTTACAAAACTCAGCCTTTGCCTCGAGTGAAGAGGCTTATCTTCCAGTGCAATGCGTTCCGAAAAATTGATTGGGAGAAAGGTTGGACATATACTTGCAAATATACAGAAAATTTTTAAAAGTAACCATCGATTGACTTTTACCGCATTCCGTATATACTAGACCTATTCGATAACTTCGTTGTCGAACAGATTTACTAATGTGCTTGTGAGGTTATAGTATGAAAAAATGTATTGTAGGAATGTTAATCGTTATCATCGGTTTACTCGTCCTGTTTGCCCCCTTCGGATTTGCGCATGTCTGTTTTCCGAAAGCTGACGGCGGTTTTATGAAGTGCCATTGGATGGGCGAGGCGGTCCGAATGCTCGGCGGTTTAATTGCCGCATTGGGTGTCGTATTCTTAGTGTTCAAGAGTTCCCGCATCGGTATCGCATTTTCCAATATCGGGCTCGGTGTTTGTCTGATATTATTGCAAACGGTTGTTATCGGTACATGTAAGACTGCAACCATGCCTTGTAACGTTTATACCAAACCCGTCATTTTACTGCTGGCAATCGTGCTGATAGCCGTTGATGTCGGGTATCTGTTCGTCAACAGAAAACGATAAATTTTGCCATTGGATTATTACGGTATGTTATTGCAAACAAAACAGCTTTCCAGAACGTTTACCAGAAGCGGTTCCGATTTTTTTGCCGTTAAGGAGGCCGATTTCACTATCGATTCTTCCGATTTCGTTTTTATTGTCGGCCGCTCCGGTTCGGGAAAAACGACACTGCTTAATCTGCTTTCGGGGATTTTAGAGCCGACTTCAGGTACGGTTCTTTTTGAAGGCAAAGATATTACGCTGATGAGTGATACCGAAAAAAGCTATTACCGTAATGAGTCTATAGGATTTGTTCCGCAATCGCTCGGAGCCTTGCCCAATCTGTCGGTACTGGATAATGTGCGCGTCCCGTTTTTTTTATTTAAACGGGACGGCGATACCGAAGGGCGGGCGCTCAGCTTGTTGGAAGTGATGGGAATAGCACATCTAAAAGATGAAATGCCGAAAAATCTTTCGGGCGGAGAATCAAAGCGGATGCTTATCGCGCGTGCACTGATGAATGCGCCCAAGCTGCTCATTGCCGATGAACCGACGGCAAACCTCGATGCGGAAACGGCTGCCGGTGTCATGCAGGCGGTAAAAGATGTAAACAAGCTCGGAACTGCCGTGCTGATTGTAACGCATGATTCTACTATCTTGGATCCGCACTGTACAACCTACCGGATGGACGCCGGTACCCTTTCAAAAGTATAGATTTTCCATAATATTGCTTTCTTATGTGTCTTATGCTATAAATTAAGACTAAATGATAGTCTGTATACATAGACGCCTTATCAGCAAAATTGATAACAAGTGTTTTTATAAATGATTACAGCAGTATTGTCAGCTGTCCTTCCGATTAAAAACACATCGACGAAGAAAAAACTCGTTTCTTTGTAAAAATTTCTAAAAAAAGTGATTTTCAGCAGTTTTTTTAAGCCAAAATCGCAACAAAGACATATAACAAAGATAAGAAGTAATGCGACGGGGCAAGACGTGCGGGAAGCAAAGAAACTTTTGCAGAACGTCATTAGTAATGTTCTAACGGCACCGGCCGAGCGCGCTTAATTATGGAGGCACAAAGATGGCAAAAACAAAATCGGAAATAAATCAGGTAACCAATATTACCGATGCTGATGAAAAACTCAAAGCATTGGAAGCTGCGCGCCTGCAAATTGAAAAACAATTCGGACAAGGGTCGATCATGAAGCTCGGTTCAAAGACCGAGACGAGCGGTATCGAAGTAATCCCGTCAGGGAGTATCTTGCTTGACGAAGCGCTCGGTATCGGCGGTTATCCGCGCGGTAGAATTATCGAAATATTCGGTCCGGAGTCGTCGGGAAAAACCACGCT
>CAJPTT010000155.1 GCA_905373565.1 uncultured Treponema sp.
TTCGGTTATTTGGACAAAGGCTGCGACGGTTGAAAAACTCTTAAAAGAGATTCAAGGGATGGTGCTCGAAATCGTCAATCGCGTTATCGTACCGGTACTGCCGTTCTTTATTGCGACAACCTTTGCCGAACTTGCATACAGCGGTAGCTTAACCCGCCAGCTCCCCGTATTCTTGAAAGTGATTATTATCGTACTGATCGGTCATTTTATCTGGATGACGCTGCTGTATCTTATCGGCGGCGCGGTTTCAAAGCAGAATCCGCTTGAAGTGGTAAAGCACTACGGCCCTGCGTATGCAACCGCTGTCGGTACGATGTCGAGCGCCGCTACTTTGCCGGTTGCCTTACGCTGCGCGCATAAATCGAGTGTTCTTCCGTCCGATATCGTTGACTTTGCTATTCCGTTGGGAGCGACAACCCATTTGTGCGGTTCCGTTCTTACCGAAACATTCTTTGCAATGACGATATCTCAGATGTTGTACGGATCGGTTCCTTCAATCGGAACGATGGTCTTGTTCTCATTCCTGTTCGGTGTATTCGCTGTCGGAGCGCCCGGCGTACCCGGCGGAACGGTTATGGCTTCGCTCGGTATCGTTATCAGCATACTCGGATTTAACGAAATCGGTACCGGCTTATTGATCGCCATCTTCGCCTTGCAGGACAGCTTCGGTACGGCTTGCAATGTTACCGGAGACGGAGCGCTTGCGCTTATCCTGCGCGGTGTATTCTATAAACCGGACGGAACGGTAAAACAGGCGTAAAGTATGGAACTCACGGACTTTGACTGTAATCAATTCATTGCGATTCTTCAAGAAGAATTGATTCCTGCGCTCGGTTGTACCGAACCGATTGCCATAGCGTATGCGGGCGCTCATGCTCGCGCGTTGCTCGGTAAGATTCCCGACCGTGTGTGCATCAAAAGCAGTGGTAATATTATTAAAAACGTAAAGAGCGTTACCGTGCCTAATTCGGGCAACATGAAGGGAATTCCGGCGGCGGCGGCAATCGGCATTATCGGCGGCAATCCCGATAAGGGACTTGAGGTGCTTGCCGACATAACAGAAGCCGATATCGCCCGCACCAAGGAATTTTTGGAAAAAATTCCTTGTAAGGTTTCTTTGTTGGATACGGTTGCTTCTCTGCATTTTATTGTAGAAGTTTTTGCCGGTTCCGACAGCGCATCGGTTGAGATTATCCATCAGCATACGAATATCGTGCATACAACCAAAAACGGAAAAGAAGTGTTATCCGTTCCGTTTGATCCGGCCAGTGCAAATGCCGCGCTGACCGACCGGTCGGGATTGTCGGTAAAAAAGATCCTTGAGTTTGCCGATACGATAGACCTTGACCGCCTCCGTCCGATACTGGAACGCCAGATCAACTATAATACCCGTATCGCGCAGGAAGGATTGGAGCACCGCTACGGCATTAACGCGGGCGCGAATCTCCTGAAGGCTGCCGAGGCTGAGCAGGCTGTTACCCTAAAAATCCGTGCACAAGCCGTCGCTGCCGCAGGTTCCGATGCCCGTATGAGCGGCTGTACTTTGCCGGTTGTTACCAATTCGGGCAGCGGTAATCAGGGATTGACAGCTTCGTTACCGGTTATCGTGTTTGCTGAAGAAAAAAAGCTCCCGCATGATAAGCTGTTGCGCGGTCTGTTGGTCAGCAACTTGATTGCGATTCATCAAAAGACGCGGATCGGACGGCTTTCCGCCTATTGCGGAGCTGTCAGTGCAGGTTGCGGAAGCGGGGCTGCCGTTACGTATCTTTCAGGCGGAAGCTATGAACAGGTATGCGAGACGATTACCAACACCCTTGCGGTTGTGTCGGGAATTGTCTGCGACGGCGCCAAGCCCTCGTGCGCTTCGAAGATTGCCTCATCGGTTGATGCGGCGCTGAATGCGCATTATCTTGCAATGCAGAACCGAGTGTTTGAACCCGGCGAAGGTATCGTAAAAGGCGACATAGAAAAGACCATCGCCGGTGTAGGCGCCATCGCTGCCGACGGTATGCGGGAAACCGATAGGGTGATTTTGCGCATTATGGTGGACGACGATTAAGGATTAAATACTAAACTGCCGATTGGTTCATCACAAGTCTAATCGTCAGTTTCGGAGGATTGAAGTATGAAAAAGACATTGATAACGGGCGGTATACTCGTAACCGAAAACGATACATTTAAGGCGGATATTGCAATAACCGGCAGCAAGATAACCGGAATCGGGCATTTTAATCCCGTTGATTTTGATGCCGTGTATGAAGTTCCCGGCTGCTATGTTATGCCGGGGTTAATTGATGCGCATACGCATCTTGAGTTGCAGCAGTCTCCGCAATACCGCGCCGTCGATGACTTTTATACCGGCACCGTTGCAGCAGCCTGCGGCGGCACGACCTCCGTTATCGACCATATCTCTTTCGGCCCCGCCGGATGCAACTTGCATTATTCCATCGACCGGTACCATGAGCTTGCAAAAAAAGCGGTTATCGACTACAGCTTCCACGGCGTTATTCAGCATGTCGATGACGCAATTTTGCAGGAGTTATCCGGCATCATTAAAAACGAAGGTATTACCAGCTTTAAGGCTTATACGACCTACGGGTTCAAAATTGACGATACGGGCTTTTACCGATTGCTGCAAACCGTGAAAGAAGCAGGCGGCATTTTAACCGTGCATTCGGAAAACGATTCGCTTATCAACTATCTCCGGTCAAAATTCGTAAAAGAACATAAAATGCTGCCTATCTACCATGCGCGCAGCCGGCCTAACGAAACGGAAGCCGAGGCTGTTTCCCGCCTTATTCATTTTTCGGAAATGACGGAGGATGCGCCGCTGTACATTGTCCATCTTTCTACGGGAGAGGCGCTTATCAGCGTCGTAGAGGGACGGCAGCACGTTAACCGGTTGTTTGTAGAAACCTGTACGCAGTATCTGACGCTTTCGGAAGAAAAGTATGGAAATGAAAACGGCAGTCCCGATGATCCTGAAAATATCGAAGGGCTTAAATATATGATGGCGCCGCCCTTACGCAGAAAGCAAGATATAGAAGCGCTCTGGATCGGGCTTGCAAACGGCGATATCCAAGTCGTTGCAACCGACCATTGTCCTTTCCTGTTAAAAGAAAAGATGGACACCAAGGGCGATTTTACCAAGGGGCCGGGCGGCGCTCCCGGGATTGAAGAGCGGGTGCGGATTATTTTCTCCGAAGGTGTACAAAAAAAGCGGATTTCGTTGGAGCGCTTCGTACAGGTGATGGCGGCAAATCCTGCCCGCATCTTCGGTATGTATCCTCAAAAAGGCTGCCTCCTGCCCGGCGCCGATGCCGACATTACAATTATCAATCCGAATGCCGAAGAAGTACTGACAAAGAAAAATTTGAAAAGTGCCTGCGATTACTGCACGTATGAAGGAATGAAGGTGCAGTGTGCAATCGATTCCGTATTCAGCCGCGGAGAATTAATCGTAAAGAAGAACGAATTTTTAGGTGAGAAGGGTAGGGGACAATTCATCTTTAGAAAACCGCCGTTTTAAATATAAAACAGTTAAGAGAATATTAATTCTCGAAAACTGTTGCGTTACCGCCGTTTCTGAATGAAACAAGAATCGGCATACAATAGGCAAGTGTGCTTTTGCAATCTTGGCAGTTCAGCACCGCCAAGGTTGCTATTTAAAGGCTTAGATCAACAAGGATTAAATAGCGGCAAACCCAAACAGATTAAATATGGATTCTCTCAGGAAGAAGCTGGGAGGAATATCTTTCTCCTTCAGCATATAAACCGTGTATTCAGATAAATCCGGATTATAGTGCCGTAAAAGATTACCGCTCGCATTTACTTGAAATTGGTTAAGATCAAGTAAATGCGGGATTTTTCCGTATTTTTTAGAATAGTATCTAAAGCCCTTTAACTTTTTTGCCTTCGAGGACAGCGTACTGCAAATTGTTTTCCATGCTTGACCTGCCGACACCTTGTTTTTTTCCATTATATTTCTTACTTGGTCAAAACACTCTACCGTGTAACCCAAGTCATATTGTCCGCCCGTACTTATCGTATAACGTTCTAATCTACCGGCGCTGTCTTTTTGAAATTGCTCCCACACACCGGCAATCCGGCTATACTCTGTAACGGGTTTCCATTGTTCGGGAACACCGGCAGCACACCGTAACGGGAGACTGATAAACCGATCGTCCTGCTTACGGTAAGTACGGCAGCGTCCGTTACATGCAACATATTCCCTCATTACAGTACCGTTTTGATGTATTTCAAAAGAACTGTAATCAAGAATACGGTTTTCATCACGGTATTCAATCATCACAGCGATTGTATACTTTGCACATTCGTCAACGCAAAAATCGGCTATATCTCTATCAGCCTCAAGCCGTCTTCGCTGTGAAACAAAGTGATGGTTAAAAATATCTACCCATTCGGTTTCAGCATCCATATTGCAATCTTGTTCATAGCTTTTGACTATACTTTCACAGTTTTTTGATTTTCCCGTATAAAAGACTCCATCTTCATATATTTCATACCGGACATTCCAATCAGAGCGGTCTTTTGCTTCCGATTCCCACACACCGGTAATTTGATCCCAAGAAGTAACAATATGCCATTCCGGTGAAGTCTCTCGAGTTTGCACTGTCGTTGTTTCGGAGGATTCATAGACACCTGAATATCCGCTGTCTTCAAAGTCTTCGACATCGATATCATCGGTTTTAAGCGGCAAAGATATTCGGGTATTAAAAACAGCGCCTACACAGTCAATCATCTTATCATACAATTGTTTTGCCTTGATAATATCATCTTCATACTCTTCGATACGGGGCGGATACTCGTTAATCATTTTAGTGATAATATGTGCATAATTGTGGCTATCGGTATCCTGCCGATTCCTGCATGAATCTTTAAAACGTTCATCCATACGGGACTTGTAATAGGCAATATCAGCCTCTTTACGTTCAATGTCGGCAAATACCTTTAGATTGATTTTATTCAAATCTTCTTGCTGCCGGGACAGATAAGTAATTCTTTCATTATCAGCGCGGATATAGTCAGCGAACACCTTGCGTATTTTTTTTGCTGCCTCGGTTGCTTTCCCTTTATTGGCAACATTCAAGGAAGCAAAAAATTCTTGCAGGCTTTTGCCGACTGCTCCTTGAACCGGTAAACGGGCAGGATCATACGGTTTGTTAGAACTGTACGGCATAATGCCTTCATACGGGATACCGGACATATCAAGCTGTCCGGCTATTTCCATGCAGATTCCCTGTACTTCTTCTTGTGATTTTAAGTCCGCCTTGTTGCAGATAATATAAATCTTTTTATTGGGGTCTTCTTTCAAAATGCGCGAAAGCATTTCGTAATCATCGTTCGGCAGGGTACCCGATTCAGCGCCGATAACCCAAATTAATGCAGATGCCTGCTTAATGTAATCAATAGAGGCTTGCCTATCGCTTTCGGATTCGGCGCCGGGGTTATAGCCGGGGGTGTCGATAAAACAGATGTGTTTAAAATCATCCGAAAGAGCTGTTTCAATAATTAAATAGGGAAGAATTTTTTTTATATTAAATGCAAAGGACTTCATTTTTTCATGGGTGAGTTTTTTAAACATCTGTTTAGAAACGGCTACTTGTCCGCCGGTATACGAATAACCGGTAATTTTTGCTTTTTGTCCGGCAATAATGTATGCGGAAATTGCCGTAACCGGATTGATACCGGTGGGTAGACGTACCTCTTTATTTTGGAATAGGCTATTGATGAATGAAGATTTACCGCAGCTGAACCCGCCGCCGAGCGCTACAATATTTTTTGTATACAAGGGCTGGCAATTTACTGCAAGCTGTAAATCTTTTTGTACATTTTGCAACGTGAGCAAGGCGGCAGCTTCTTCCGCCAATGCGTCGTTTTTGTTGGCATAGTTGGTATAATCTACATTTAGCAGTTTAGTAAAAGTAGAAAACGCTTCATTCGTAACCGGTTCCGCATTCAGTACCGAACCCACAAATGCCATATTCTCTTTCAGTTCTTGCAATGTCAATTCAGGATTTTCCATTATCGTATACCTTCCTTAAAATTGAACAACTGAACAAAGTATTAAC